>CBDTUG010000219.1:0-4359 GCA_965363555.1 uncultured Thermoanaerobaculia bacterium | reverse complement strand
TCTCTTCGATGAATATGTCGCACTTGAAGGGCAGGAGGGTGGCGAAAAGCTCAGGCGACTGGAATGCACAGACCCCGAAACCGCGCAATGCCTGCGGACCCTTCTAGAAAACGACCGACCGAGTGAAGGGATTCTGGAACAGCCCGTCGCGAGATTGCTCGGTGATTTGCTCCCGGACGAGAAGACGGAAGGAGATGCGACGGGGCGAATCATCGGAAAATACCGGTTATTGCGGCGCATCGGTCAGGGTGGCATGGGTGTGGTCTACGAAGCCGAAAGGAGTGACGGCGAATTCGAACAGAAGGTCGCCGTCAAGCTCCTCAGGTGGGGCCAAGCGGCCGAAGGTGCAGACGCCCGCTTTGCCAGAGAACGGAGCATCCTGGCGCGCCTGGAACACCCCGGAATCGCCCGCCTTCTCGACGGCGGAAAAAGCTCGCAAGGTCGGCCCTACCTCGTCATGGAACTGGTTGAAGGAGAGCCTTTCGACGAATACTGCGACGCACGACGCTTGTCGATCGAAGACCGTCTCGGCCTTTTCGTCGACATTTGCCACGTCGTTCACTACGCGCATCGTCAACTTGTTGTCCACCGCGATCTCAAACCTTCAAATATCCTCGTCGATCACCAGGGACGAATCCGCCTGCTGGACTTTGGAATCGCGAAGCTCCTCGCAGAGGAGGAAGACGAAGGGCTGACTCAGATCGGACAGCAGGTCATGACCCCGGATTTTGCCGCACCGGAACAGATCGAAGGCGGGCAGATCACAACTGCAACCGACGTCTGGACCCTTGGGCTGATCCTCCATCAACTGCTGACGGGTCGTCGGCCCGACCCGGTCAAAGCAACGTCGGATGACTCGGCGCCTCAACGTCCTTCCTCGGCCATTGCTTCAAGGGGTTCTACTTCCGACAGCACGGAGGAGGCACTCACTGAGGTCGCTTCCTCTCGGGGTCTGAGCCCATTCAGGCTTCGGCATCGCCTCAAAGGGGACCTCGATCTCATCATTCTTCAGGCCCTTCGGCGCCGCCCCGAAGATCGCTACGCTTCGGCCAATGCGCTGGCAGACGATATCCAACGCCATCTGGACGGCTTCCCCATCAGCGCCCGCAATGAAAGTCTCTTCCTCAGAAGTCGGGCCTTTATCCGTCGCAATCGCGGTGCAGTCGCGGCGGTCCTCGCCATTCTGCTCGCCCTCGTGGGTGGTTTTTTCTCCACTCTCCAACAGGCCCGTGAGCGTGGCCGACAGGCACAGATCGCAGAAGGGGTCTCAGACTTTCTCGTTGAGCTGTTTGCCGGAAGCGATCCCGGACAGGCCCTTGGCAGTGGCCCGACAGCGCTGGAACTCCTCGATCGGGGAGCACAACAACTCGAAAGCGACAGCCAGAGCCCATCGGAGATCCAAGCTCGTTTGATGGGAGAAATTGGGAGGGTTTACTTCCATCTCGGGAGATTCCAACGAGCGGCGCATTTCGCCGGACTTTCCCTCCTGCAAGCACAGGAAAGGTACGGTTGGGACTCCCCGAAAACCTCCGGTCCCGAGAGCCTGTGGGGCTCCTGCCTGTGGAAGCTCGGCCGTTACCGAGAGGCCGAAACCTCTCTCCAACATGCCCTGAGAACACAGATCAACTCTGCCGATGAGCTGGCTGCGGGCGAAACACTCTCCGCGATCGGCGCCCTCTATTCCAGTCTCGGCCGACACGATGAAGCCGAAGACATCCATCGCCAAGCTCTGGAAATCAGCCGAAGACATTTCGGCCCAGATTCCATCGAGACAGCGACAGATTTGCAGAACATCGCAACCGTACTCTGGAACCAGGAAAGACTCTCCGAAGCCGAGACTGTCGCCCGCCAGGCACTCAGCATGCGGCTTGAAATCACAGGCCCCGACTCCGTTGCAACTGCCAGTAGTCTTCAAAACCTCGGCGCTATTCTGCTCGATCAGGAGAAGATCGCGGAGGCCGAGGACTGCTTCCGCCAAGCGGTAACCCTGAGGGAAAAGATCTACGATGGTGTGCACCCGAATCTTGCTCAGTCCCTTTCCGGTCTCAGTAACGTGCTGATGAAGGATGGTCGCCGACAGGAATCCCTCGAACTTGCCGAGCGGAGCGTTCAAATCAACCGCGAGGTCTTCGGCCCTGATCACAGCGACCTGGCTATTCAGCTCAACAATCTGGGGAAACGGTTTTATCAACTGGGCGACTATGAGAAGGCGGCGGATTCCCTTCGGGAGGCTCTCGCCATCTGGCAACGCACCCTTCCTCCCGAGCACCCGAACATCACGACGGCACTTTCCAATATCGGGATGATTCTGTTGGCCGAGGGGAAACTGACGGAGGCCGAAGCTCTGATGAGGGAGAGCATCGACCACGAGCAACAGAATGACCAGCCCCTCTATGGTCGGCTCTGCCTCTCTCTTTGCAATCTCGGCCGAATCCTCGATGCCCAAGGGAGACAGGTCGAAGCCATAGCTGCACTCGAAGAGTCCCAACGCCTCGCTCAGGAGAATCTTGATCCGCAGGATTCGTTGTTGGAGACGATCGGCGGACATCTCTCGCGAATTCGGGGAGACTCGGAGTAGACGAATTCGTCCAGCGGCGGGCACGAAGTTGGGGCACCGTTTTCATGCCATCTGCCGGCGCCGAAAACGGCGTTGCGGCACTCAGGACGACATCTCACTTTCTGGAAATGAATCGGTCACCGCCGAGGAATCGCCCCACCATTTGCGCGATGAACAAAAAAGAATTTCCGACCGGATGGCCCCTCGCCCTCGAGAAATGCGTGATACAGGGTGAGAGGAGAAATCATCATGTTCAAGAAACTTGTCATCAACCTCATCATCATCGCCGGCCTGGTCGGCATTCACATCACTTCAGCAGGAGTTCCAAGTACGGAGCTCTATCTGGTCTCTGCGGCCAGGACGCAGGGTGCTCAAGGCTCGCAGTGGTACACCAAGGCCTGGATTCACAATCTCTCCACTACGGATCCCGCCCACATCACGGTCGCCTTCCTTGAACGGAACCAGAGCAACACCTCGCCCAGACTCCAGAGCCTGGACCTTGAGCCGAAAGAAACCCTCATGGTGGAGGATGTCTTCCTGGACCTTTTCGGTCTGCAGCAGGCGGCCGGCGCCCTGCGTTTCGAGAGCGACAGGGAGATCGCGGTCTCCGCACGAATCTACAACCTGACGGTGGATGGTATCGAGGAGAGTCAGGGTCAGTTCATGGCGGGAATGCCGGTTGAACTCGGCCTCGGGCTCAACGAAAAAACGTCCATCGCCGGTATCACGCAACCTCTCGACGGAAGTTTCCGTTGCAATTTCGCCCTCCTCGAGTGCTCCGGTCACTCTGCGGTGGTCAAGGTCATTCTCATGAACGGGGACGGTGTGGCGCTCGTCAGCCAATCCTACCAACTTCGGCCGTACGAGGCGCGACAACTTCGCCTCGATGATCTCAGGTCGGGCCTCATCATCGACGGGGGCAGACTGTCACTCCAGGTCTCGTCCGGCTCGGGGAAAGTTCTCGGTCTCGCCTCAAATGTCGCGAACGGCAGTGTTTCCCAGGACCCTTCGACTCTGGAAATGGAATTCACGCTTGAGCAAAGCGCTCCAGGCAGCGGCGATATCACCGCGGTCCATGCCACTTCGGGCCTGACGGGCGGCGGCACGACTGGGGATGTCAGCCTGGGCATCGCCGCCGGCGGCGTCACAAATGCCAAAATCGCCGAAAGCGCCATTACCAGCAACAAGATCGCGAACGGCCAGATTCTGACTCAAGACATTGGTGGACACGTGGTCGTAAAAGACAAGCTCTCAGCTACCGGCGGTTCCGCCGGCCAGGTGCTTGGAACTGATGGCAGCGCGCTGGTATGGACGAATCCGGCCGGTCTGAGTCTGCCCTTCTCCGGCTCAGCTTCTACCGGCAGCAACAGTGACGCCTTCTACGTCGGCAACACCGGCGCCGGGCGTGCAATGCATGTTTCTTCCAATTCAGACACCGCTCTCTGGGCCCAATCAAACACCGGCATGGGGATCGACGCCCGATCCAGCACTGACTTCGCGATCAGCGCCACCTCAAATGGAAGTCACGCTATCAGGGTCTCTGCACCCGGCGGTCAGACGGATGGTATCTATGCGACGGCAGGCCACAACGGAGTCTATGCCCAAGGTGGACAAACCGGGGTCCTCGGCAAAACGACATCTGCGGGCGGCAGTGGCGTTTACGGCTGGGCCTCGGCCGGTGGCGACGCCAGCAATGGAGTCTTCGGATACAACACCGACGGCAACGGCGTCTATGGTCGAACATCGACCGGAGATGGTGTGCTCGGGAAGGCATTCGAAGTCTCCGGCATCGGCGTTGTGGG
>CBDTUG010000218.1:0-4360 GCA_965363555.1 uncultured Thermoanaerobaculia bacterium | reverse complement strand
AGCGTACTTGTTGGTCATCACCGAACCCATCGCCGCCATGACACCGAGGGTTACGAAATTCTCCGAGGCGATCAGCTCGAGCCCCTCATTCTGACGGCTGCGCTCGGCCTCAAGGGCTTCCGCGACCGCAGGGTCAGAGGCCGCAACACAAGCGTTGTGCATTTGAAAAAAATCAGATCTGTTGAGTTCGGTCATGATATCCCCCTTGGGTTAGGCCCTCTTTGGTCCCAGACGCACGTATCTTAGCAACATCCCCGAACTGCCGGAGCAGGGTCTCAGGTCTCAGGTTTCAGGGGGTCAGGGAGCAGCGGTTCGGGATGAGGGGTTTGGGTCTGTGACCTGAAGCCTTTTGCCTGAAACAGTCCCCAGCGAAACGTTCATCCCTTCATGGTTCCGACTCTGCCAAGCTATATCTCAATCTTTTCGACGCGCCTCTGGTGGCGGCCGCCTTCGAATGGCGTGCTCAGGAATACCCGAACGACCTGCTCGGCCACCCCGACGCCCAACACCCGCGCTCCCAAACACAGGACATTAGCGTCGTTGTGTTTTCGAGCCATCGCCGCGGTGTAGGCGTCGTGGCACAGTGCCGCCCTGATACCGGGATGACGGTTGGCCGACATACTCATGCCCAAGCCGGTTCCGCAGATCAAGATGCCCTGCACACCCTCGCCACGCCCGATACCCTCGGCCAACCGATGGGCGAAATCGGGATAGTCGACCGACTCAATCTGGTCTACGCCCAAATCGTGAACTTCGTGACCCATCTCCTTGAGAAAGGTCCCCAGATGCTGTTTGAGATCAAACGCTGCGTGGTCCGAGGCAATGAGAATCATCGCAAACCTCCGGAAAAACTCTGATCGGGCGTCGGCAGCTCGAAGGAACGATACTCCTCGAGGGCAAAACGGTCACTCATGCCCGCGAGGTGATCCACGACGAGGCGCACGAAGCCCGGCGAGGCATGGTAACGATCACTGACTTCCTTCGCAACCGTACCCAGTGGAACCTCCCGAAGATAGGGAAAATTGAGCTCGTCCCGGGCACGCAACAAAACGTAGGACGGCAGGGTCCGAGGGTTGAGCCAGAAGGCACGAAAGAGGGCCGTCATCACCTTGCGTGCCCTCCAGTCCTGCCGGTTGACCTGAGGGTGGTTGATGATGAATCGGTAAATGAAGGTTTTGAGTTCGATGAAAAGCCGGTGAACCTCGTCTGAAAACCACACCGCCGCCCGGGGAATGGGCGGTCTTGCAGCAAGGAATGAGGGGCGATCGGAGAACTCGTGGTCTGCCGCCAACATACGCAACATCTCCGCCGAGTTCTTGATGACGTCGGTGACGAAGAGGCTGATCATGCCCCGGATCAGGAGATTCTGGCGCAACCACCGCCGATCTTCCTTCTGGTACTCCTCGCCCAGCCCTTCGATGACGACCTGGGCTATTTTTAGTGCCTCCACCGCATCGAGCCGTACCGAGCCTGCCCTGAGGCCGTCCTCAAGGTCGTGAGTCTGTTGAGCAATCTCGTCGGCAACCGCCACCACCTGCCCCTCAAAATGACAGGCATCCGCAAGGGCGAGCCCCTCCGGATTGGGCAAGGGAAAAGCAAAGCCCTCGCTCCACGATGTGTGTTTGAGGATGCCCTCCCGCACCTGGTCGGTCAGGCCCAACCCGGGGTGCTCGTATCGGCGCTCCAGAAGATCGACGACACGCAGTGAATGGTAGTTGTGCTTGAAAGTTCCCGTCTTGGCCACGACCTCCGGGGATAAAGACAACTCGGGAACCTGGCCCGCGAGAATATCCTTCAAGACAGTTTCCCCGGTGTGGCCGAAGGCGGTGTGTCCCAGGTCATGACCCAGAGCTATTGCCTCGACCAGATCCTCATTGAGTGCCAGGGCCCGTGCAATGGTCCGACCCGCCTGTGCCACCTCCAGGGTGTGGGTCAGACGGGTTCTGGGATGGTCTGCAAGGTGGGGAACGAACACCTGGGTCTTGTGTTTCAACCGACGAAAGGCCCGGGAGTGGAGCACTCGGTCGCGGTCCCTTTGAAAGGCCGGACGAAGGTCGTCCTCGGATTCCCACGCCCCGGATCGGGTCGCCTCGACCGATGGAATTGCCCACGGCGCCAGGCGGCGACTTTCGGCATCCTCCAGAGACTGCCGGCCACGAATCTCGAATGCACTCCACACGATTAACCTCCCATTTCCAAGAGAGCCCCGACCAGTCGAAGACTGCCGGCCGCAAGCACTGGATCACTCAGCTTCATCACGGCGTCAACCGGATCCGAACAGGCGAGAGCGCCGGGAAATGCCTCAAGCAGTCCTTCGACGGCCAAGCTCCTCGGGTCCTGTATTCGGCATACTGCAACGTCCCCGACAACCGGCCTCAGAAGGTCGGCCATAGCCTTAACGGGCTTGTCGTTCAAACAGGCAAAGACCAGATTGTACCGGACGTGCTGTTCTTTGAGGAAGGCTGCCAGACTCTCGGCCGCTTCGAGATTATGCGCCCCATCTAGGAGCACCGGTCGCCCCCGAATCTCGGTTAGGGACAACCGGCCGGGCCACTGGACCTCACCAAGGGCCTCGGCGACGCGTGCCGGCTCCAGCGGACCGATCCATCCCATCTCCCGGCAGCTTTCGGCCATCGCCATGGCCAGGTGTAAATTGGCCCGCTGATGCTTTCCGCCAAGTGGTACCTTCAACTCAGTCCAATCGGAGCCGAACCACCTCGCTACGAGGATCCCGAGAGCGGGGTCTGGCTTGACCTCCACCGAGGCTGCCGCTTCCCTGGCGCCTAACGGGGCCAACCGGTCTTGAACCCAGGGATCGACCTGAGGCCCGAAGACAGCCATGTCGGCGGCAGTCAAGGCGGCGCCCTTGTCGTCCGCGATCGCCTCCGGCTGATCACCCAGCCAACTTTGGTGATCCGTGCCGACGTTGGTCAGACCGGCGACGGCACTGCCGGCAACTCGGGAAGCATCCCACCGCCCACCCATGCCGGCCTCGAGCACGGCGATCTCAATGCCGGAGTCGGCAAAGTGCATCAAGGCAGCGGCAGTCAGCGTTTCGAAGAAGGTCAAGTCAGGGAAAGCCTCCAGTTTTTCGAGGATCTCCACCAGCCGGTCGTCGCCGATCTCACACCCGTCGACCCGAATACGCTCGTTGACCCGAACGAGGTGTGGCGAAGTTGCCAAACCGGTTTTCACGCCACCGGCAGATAAGATCCGCTCCAACATTGCTGCAGTCGAACCTTTTCCATTGGTCCCGACGACCAGGGCCGAAGAAAATGTGCTCTGGGGATTGCCCAGGTTCTGAAGCGCTTCAGTCAGTCGATCGAGGCTGGGCCGAATCCGCCCAGGTTTCCGCCCTGACAGCGCTACCGAAAGTAACCCAGGCATGTGGCGAGGGTCGACTTCAATTCGTGGCGATGAACCACACCATCGAGCATGCCGTGCTCCAGCAGGAACTCCGAACGCTGGAAACCCTCGGGCAGAGTCTGCCGAATGGTTTGCTCGATGACTCTGGGGCCGGCAAAACCGATCAGGGAGGCCGGTTCGGCGATGTTGAGGTCTCCTTGCATGGCGAAGCTGGCAGTGACACCACCAGTCGTCGGATCGGTCAAGACTGAAATGAAGGGTAATCGTTTCTCTCGCATCCGCGCCAGGACTGTGGAGATTTTCGCCATTTGCATCAGGGAGAGAATGCCTTCTTGCATTCTGGCGCCACCGGAACACGCGACGATGACCAAGGGCAGACGCCGGTCCAGACAACGCTCGCCGGCGAGGGCAATTTTTTCGCCGACAGCTGAACCCATTGAGCCACCCATGAAGGCGTATTCCATTGCGGCAATGATCGTTGGACCCCGATCTATTTCACCTTGGCCGATGACCACCGCATCCTGTGGGCCGACCTTCTTCTGATAGGTCTTGATCCTATCCTTGTATTCTTTTGAGTCTTTGAACTCCAGCGGGTCCGTCGATCGAACACGATTGAACAGAGTCTTGTACCGACCACCGTCAAACAGGCTTTCCAACCTCTGGTGGGCAGACATCCTGAAGTGGTATTCACACTTAGGACAGACGTGCAAATTTGCGGTGGCCTCCTTGTGGTAAAGAATCGCCCCGCAACGTTCGCATTTGATCCACAAGCCCCGAGGGACTCCTGGTCCTTTCTTCATGTTCTACTCCGTCCTATCACCGGCACATTCCTAAACCAAGACACAAGCAAACCCCGGCCGGGCCGGGGTTTGAACCGGCGAACCGTAGCCTCAAGCCTGAGAGCTCTCGTCGTCAAGGTCGTTGGGAATGCCCAACCGAAGGCAGGCTGCGTCGTACATCTGGCGGGCGGCTTTTTGTGCACCCTGGAGATCCG
>CBDTUG010000217.1:0-4369 GCA_965363555.1 uncultured Thermoanaerobaculia bacterium | reverse complement strand
ACGAGCCGTGACGGCCGCCATTGTTTTTGTCGGTATCGTCTACCTCGCGGTAGCCGTCAAAAGCATGTGGTGGACTCTGGTGGGGTCGTTGGTCGGGGCAGCCGTGGCCGCATACTGTCTGCGGTCCTTTCGAGTTGCGCGAGGACGACACGACTTACTGGGTCGAGTTGCTCCGGGTGGTATCGAAAACGTTTTGGCGACCCTGGCGCCCTGGGTTGCCGTCGGCCTTCTCGCTTGGCGACATACCCTGGTTCCCTGGCTCGCGGGTGGGCATCTCGGTCTGGCGCCGTTTGCCCTGGTTGTCGCAGTGGCCGTGGTTGCCGTCGTCCAGTGGGGCCGGAGGACAGCTCAGGGGCTGGCCTCGGGGCGGTTGGGAGCGCTGAAATCAAACGGGCTTTTTGCACGTATTCGAACAACGTGGCGGGGCTTCTCCCGGGCTGTATTCGGTCTTGACCTGCCACGCGAGGAAATTGAGGCGGTTGCGGGGATCGACTTCCGAGTCGAGCGGGGCATGGTTGGACTTTTGGGGCCCAACGGCGCCGGGAAGACCACCGTGCTTCGGCTTTTGGCAGGCATCCTGGATCCGTCGGTCGGCGCCATGACCCTCGGGGGAGTTCCAATCAGAATGATCCGAAAACACCTGGCGCGGTGGGTTGGCTACTTGCCCCAGGAATTCGGTCTGCCACAGGATGTCACCGCCCGTGAATACCTGGAATACTTCGCACTGCTCTACGGTGTAGGCAGCGGTTCTGATCGTCGTCGTCGGGTTGATGATTTGTTGGAGGAGGTCGGGCTGGGAGATCGGGCCGACGAGAAAATCGGCGCCTACTCCGGGGGCATGCGGCAACGAGTTGCCGTTGCGCGGACCCTTCTGCGCTTGCCGCCAGTGATTATCGTCGATGAACCGACAGTCGGTCTCGATCCGCGCGAGAGGATTCGCTTCCGGAATCTCCTGTCCCGGTTGGCTCGAGGGCGCGTGGTCCTGTTTTCTACCCATGTTGTGGAGGACGTGGCTGTGGCCTGCGAGCGTGTTCTGGTGATGCGGCGGGGAGAAGTAGTCTTTGACGGTGAGCCTGCAGCCCTGGCCGAGCATGCCCGAGGCTGCGTATGGTCCCTTCGGGTCGGTTCCGACGACCAAGACGAGGTGGAGGGCCGAATGATTGATAGGGTGCCCTTAGATGACGGCATGGCCCAGTTGCGGGTGTTGGCTTCAAAACGTCCTCACCGGAGGGCCGAACCCCTGGAACCTACGCTGGAAGATGGCTATCTGGCGTTGGTAGGGGAGGAAGGATGAGAGAGAAGCGATCAGCGATCGGCGATCAGCTCTCAGCTGGGAAGCTGGGAAGCTGGGAAGCTGGGACGCCAGAACGTCGGAATGCTGGAGATCAAGAGCGCCCCCTTTCCGACGGGGCGTGCCATGCTTCGCATTTTTCCCTGGAAAACCTCCCGATTAATGCACCCTTTGGGGAAAATGCGAGCTTGGCAACCCTCGGCAGTCCTTTGAATTCACCGCGGACACAAAGCGCTTCCGAAGGCCTGGGTTGGGATCTGAGGGCCGGGACAGTGGCGGCAGACAGATTTTGTGGCCAGTTCTTTGGGCTCTGCATATGACCCGCTTTTCGACCCTCCGCTCTCGGCTCGGGGATTGGGTGCATTTCGTTGGGCTCTCTGCTCGGTTGGTTGGGGGCCGTCGCTTTTGGATCGCTCCCCTTTTGACGCTGTTGTGGCCGGCTTTTCAAGCACTGCGGCTCCTGATGGGGTGGCAAGAATCGGTGTTCGAACCATCATCGGTTCAAACCGTGCTGGTAGGTTTTCCGATGATCATTTTGGCGATCGGCCTGGGCGTTCGCATCATCGCCGACGAAATGGATCGGCGAACCCTGGAAATTGCCTACACCGTGCCCGGGGGCGCTCATCGGGTGTGGCTGGGCAAGTTGGCCGCTGCTTTCGTTTTACTGGTGGCGGCCGAGATTCTGCTGGCGGCCGTCACCTCCGCCTTCTTTGCTCCAGTGACCCTCGGCGCCTTTTACGGCGCCCTGCAGGGGGCGGTGTTCTACCTGGTTCTTTCGATGGGCCTGGCCGCCCTGACCCGGTCGGAGATCACCGGCGCCCTGGCTGTAGCCGTGGTCCTCAGTCTCAACGGATTATTCACGGGCTTCGGCGGCAACCAACTCAGGGTCTCACCGACCTTTAACCCCCTCAGTCTGAGAACGACTGCACCAGAGATCGTCATGGCCTACACCCTGCAGAACCGCATCGGTATCGCGTTGGCAATTGCAGCACTGACCGCTTTGGCCTTCGCTCGAGCCGAGCGAAGGGAGAAACTGCTGGGCTGATGTTTCTCCGCCTCCTCCTTCTGTTCACGGTGGTTCCGGCCCTGGAACTGATCCTGCTGATCCAACTGGGGCGTTACGTGGGGTTCTGGCCGACAGCAGGTCTGGTACTGGGAACCGGTATCGTCGGCGCTTGGCTGGCCCGGCGTGAGGGTCTCAAGGTGTTCCGGGCTGTCTCGACAGAGATGGCTGAGGGTCGCATGCCCACAGATCATCTGCTGGATGGGCTACTGATCCTGGTGGCCGGGGCGGTACTACTGACGCCGGGCCTTCTGACCGACGCGGCCGGCTTCGTTCTTTTAGCGCCCCCGGGACGGCGATTAATTCGTGCAGCTGTTTCGAAAGCGATCTCCAAGCGAATCTCCGCTACCGGTCCCGTGACCATGGATGGCCAGTGGCGGCGGGTGGACGAATAGTCCTCAGCCCAGCTGAGAGCTTCCTCGTTCCCACCTCCGCTGGACTGCCCTGTATACTCGTACCACGATGACTGAGGGAACGAACCGTTTGGAGGTCGAGCGTAGTCTCGCGTTGCACCGGGAGGTGGCCAGGCGGATTGAAATGGATCCGGAGATTCTTGACATGGCGAGAGACCGGGTGAGGACGTGGCTGGAAGACGGTTCCGTTCATCGCCTTTGGGCTGAGGCATGGAGGGACTTACTCAAGGGAAACCTCGAAGAAGTCGTCGCCCTGATAACTGATCCAGGTGACCGTGCCCATGACCTCCGGCAGACATCCCCGTTTGCGGGAGTTCTGGGCCCGCGGGCCCGGTGGAATGTATTGCGGAGGCACTCGGCGAAAGTGGCCCGGAATGACGCGACAACAGCTTGAGCACATCATCCGGGCAGCGGCGACCATCGCCGACGACGATGAGATCATTGTGGTGGGTTCCCAGTCGATACTGGGGCAGTTTCCCGATGCACCGGAGGAGCTCTGTCGTTCGATGGAGGCGGACGTTTGGCCTCGAAACCACCCGGAGCGGTGGGAACTTGTCGATGGTTCGATTGGGGAACTCTCGCCTTTTCACGAAACCTTTGGATATTATGCCCAGGGAGTCGGTGAAGAAACCGCGGTGTTGCCGGAGGGTTGGCAGGGTCGGTTGGTCAAGATCGATTCATCGATGACTCGGGGTGCGGTTGGCTTGTGTCTTGATGTCCATGACCTCGTGATTTCGAAATATGTTGCCGAGAGAGAGAAAGACATGGAGTTCATCAGGGTTGTCATCGCCAACCAGATGATTCAGTGGAGGGTACTTGCAGACCGCCTTGAGCAGACTCCGATTTCAAAGTCCCGGCGTCACCGTATTTCAGGATTTATCACTCGGGACTTCGGTCTTCGAACCTGATTCTGACATCATCCGCTCAATCGCCTTGAGATCAACGGTTTCGCCGCGCTGAATTTCTTTGCCGTCGGCGTCGAAGAGGATGACCGTCGGGGTGCCGATCAATTCGAAGGCCGATCGAGTGGCCTTGTCGGAGTCGAAGTACACCGGATACTCAAGCCGGAAGTGCTCGACGTAGGCCTGAACGTTGGCCAGACTGTCCCGGATGCCGGGGTTGATCGCCAGAACGGCCAATCTGTCATCGCTGAAACGACGATGTGCCTCGTTGATTTTTGGAATCTCTGCTCTGCAGGGTCCACACCATGTTGCCCAGAAAACAAGAAGGCTGGGTTTGCCGGGCATCAGATCAGACAGCTTGACCGTCGTTCCTTCGAGGTTGACCAAAGAAATTGGAGGTGGCTCTTCAGCCCCCAAAACGGCGGCCGCAGACAGGATCAGGAGGACTGCAAGGGCAACAAGTCCCGCGATGTCAGAGTATCTGTTTGTTGGCATCTTAACCTCTGTGCTCGAAAAATTCACCATCTCGCGATGGGTCTCATATGATGCAAGACAGTTTTCTCATGAGGTTCATTCCAATTCAACGCCTCAGAGGTCCGGCTGGAAACCCTCGCACGGCTGCAAATCGCGAATGAGGCGCGATTTGAGACGCCGTAAGTCCTTGAAGTAGAGGGACTACGACTGCGGCCTTCCGACGTCA
>CBDTUG010000216.1:0-4371 GCA_965363555.1 uncultured Thermoanaerobaculia bacterium | reverse complement strand
GCTTAACGGTCCATCTCCCGTGGTTCCGTCTCTGCGCCTCTGCGTCTTTGCGTTAATTCATGATCTGACCTGATCAACTCAGGGGATTGTCGGGCCGGACGGTTCCGCTTTGGTTGCGGCCAACAGGCAGCGCTGGGTTCTCTGTGTCTCTGTGGTGAACCTGCCGGCAGATTCTGGGGAGAGCTTGCCTCTGAGGCCGATCTCTCTGTCTCCAACTCCGCCGGGTTGGCGGTAACCCCGAACCCATATCCGGCGTACTCTTATCCGGAGGTACCATGCGCACACTTTTCTTTTCAGTGATCATTGCCTTTGCGGGACTCGCTCTGGCAGAAGAGGCCCCGAAAGGCCCCCCAACCGTCGCGGTCATCGACGGTGAGCCCATCTACAAGGTTCTCGAACCCGGCGCCATCCCGGCCATTGAGAACCCGACCTTTGTTACGGGAGAAGCGGCCGATGGGCAAATGAAGCCGGGAGAGCCGGTGATGGGAGTGGTCATCGACGGCGAAGCTCATGCCTACAGCCTGTGGCAACTCGACGCCCATGAAATCGTCAACGATCAGATCCGGGGAACGGCCTTCGCCGCCACCTGGTGACCCCTCTGTCACACGGGCGTGGTCTACGCCCGCACCGTTGGATCAAAGACGCTGACTCTGATCGTCTCGGGCATGTTATGGCGAGACAGTCTGATCATGATGGACAAGGAGAGCGAGAGTCTCTGGAGCCACGTGCTCGGTAAGGCGGTCAAGGGGCCCATGGAGGGCTCGACGCTTGAGATGCTGCCGTCGACTCAGACAACATGGGCAGCGTGGTACAAGGCCCACCCGAAAACCAAGCTCCTGGCCAAGAGCGAAGCGGTAGCCAGTTCTCATTATCAGGGCTACTTCGACGATCCTGAGAAGATGGGGATCTTCCGGGCCAGGCGAATCGTCGAACAGATGCCAGGCAAGGCGCTGGTGTGGGGCGTCGCCCATGGGCTTCACGCGGCCGCGTTAACGGATGGGGCGGTCGGCGCCACGAAGGTTAAAGCCTTCTCCCTGGGAGAGGTTCAGGCGGTTGCACTGCAAGGCGCCGACGACGGCGTCAGGGCCTTCGTCACTCGAGCCGGTGGCCACACCCTCAACCTGGGTTATGACGAAAAAGGGGTTCTTCGGGACGAAAAGACCTCAACGGAATGGAACCCGACCACAGGGATCGCCCTCGAAGGAAAGCTGGCCGGCACCCAGCTCGAAGAAATCCCGGTCACCAGGGTCTACTGGTTCGCCTGGAGTTCGTTCTACCCGAATACCTTGGTCGTCGACTGACACGGCGAAGAACTAATCCCGACGGAGGTGTTAGCGCCGGCAGTCCCTTTGGCTTCTCTCTTTGTGCCTCTTTGTGGCTATTTCATGCCTTTTACAGGCGCCCAGGCTGAGAGCTGAGAGCTAATAATCAATCCCCGCAGGCATGACGTTTGTCGGGTCGAAGGCGTGACAGGGCGTCACGCCGAAGACCATCTTGCACTCAGGGCATTTGCCCTCGAAGCACACCATCTCGAAATCTCCGGAACAATTGGAACAACTGATCATCATCGGCATGGGCATCGGCTGGATGTTGAAACCCATCATCCGCACCTTGTCCACCACCTGCGCTCCCGAAGCAAACGATCCTGAACATCCGTCATGCATGATTAATTCTCCCTGGTGTTTTCTTTGCGTTCTTTGCGTCTTCGCGAGAGAATTATCTTCTCTTCACACTTCATTCCAGTCTTTCTCCCCGCCTCAAGCGGTTCCTCAAATCGCTCATTCTCCTATCCATCACCGCCAGCTCTTTGAGGATCACCCGCTCGTTTTCTGTCGTCTCGATCACGGCCTCGATGCCACCTTTTGCGATGATCAATCGACGCCCGCCCATCAGGGCCAGGACCGGATCATGGGTCGCCATCAGGACAATCTTTTCTTCGGACAGCAGCAGCTCAAGAGCCTTCTGGCGGTCGATGCCGGCGTTCTCGATCTCGTCGATCAAAACAATCGGCGACCGGCTCAAGATCGCCGTATCCGCGATCATCAGGGCCCGCGACTGGCCTCCCGAAAGACTGGTGATTGGGGTCGTCGGAGCAAAGGGCTCACCGGCCAGATCGTTGGCCTGGTCGATGATGCGAACGACTACATCCCTGATGTTGTCGGCCAGCCGGCTTTCGGCGTGCATCTCCAAGAACTCCTCAACCGTCAGGTCCATGACGAAGTTCATATTCTGGGAGAGCTGGGCCACGAGCTTGTGAGTCGGCGAAAAGCGCCATTTGCGGTCGGGAACCTGATCGTTGAGCAGGACCGTTCGGCCGGTCGGTGTGTCTCCCTGGGCGACCCACTCAATGTCCGCCAGCAAACGGCTCTTGCCTGACCCGGTCGGACCAACGATGCAGATCGTTTCGCCCGAGTTGATGGTGATGTTGGTGAAATTCTCCGGAGTCCCGTCCTTGTGGGTTCCCGGTAACAGGCTCAACGAGCGCACGGTATCCAGATCGTCCGCCAGGAAGAGCAGCATCTGCTGAACGTGTTCTGAGAGACCTTCCAGGAGTTCGTCAGCGGTTGTCACCGCATCTTCACCGGCAGCGGTCACGAATTCCGAAAATACGTCAGCGACGGTGGCCGACTCTCGGCCTTTGGTTTCGACGTGATGCCCGTCAAAATAGACCGCGGCAAAAGGATAGTTCTCCAGCAGGGCGCCGACCGTTTGGCTCTTGATTTCGTTGATCATCAGTCGATCTTCATCTTGCGCACGTTGCCCATCTGGTAGCTCTCGCCGATCCGGGTTTCGCCCAAACAGTACGAGCACAACGCCGACGGCATGGTGAAGCGCAGCTGGTAACCGATCAGGGACTCGACTTCGCGCTCTTCATCGTCGAAGAGAGACGACAATTCGAAGGCGCCCTGCCCGGTCAATCCGTTGACGTGCAGCACCGCCGCCTTGGGGTTGACCGCCGCCACGCGAGACGCGAAGACTTCCCGTTCTGCCTGGGAGACGATGTCGCCCTTCGTGATGACGACGATGTCCGCCATCTTGAGCATCGGTCCAATCTTCTTCGGCGTCGTGACACCTGAGAGGTTGTCGACCACACACACCGCCAGAACCTCCTTGATGTGCGGGGAACACCGATTGCACAGACCCGCGCTCTCGCTGACGAGAAGGTCGAAGGCCTCGCCCCGTCCCCACTGAACAATCTCCTCGACGTTTGAGACAAAAAAGTGGTCCGGGCACAGAGGTCCAGAGAGTCCCTTCTTGACCGGAATGCCTGCCTTCTCGTACAAAACGTCGTCTTCGGTCGAGAGGCAGTCAAATTTGACGACCCCGGCCTTGAGGCCTCGGTCGGCAAAGGCCTCGAGCGTCTTCAAGATCACAGCGGTCTTGCCCGAAGAGGGCGGCCCGCACACGGTCACCAGTTTCATTGGCCGTTCCTCCCCTCGTCGAACAACTGCTCGCACTCTTTGATCGCGGCAGCAATGTCCGTCTGCTCAATCCAGTCCCAGCTCAGCCAGGAGAACGGGGCATCCGGCGCCAAACCGTTGTCGACGTCGGGGTGGGTCGAAGGAAAGAGTCCCTTGATCGCCAGCACCTCGCCGACCTCTTTAGAGCAGAAGAAATCGACAACACGCTGCAGGTCCTCCCCTCCCGAGGCCTTGGCCAGCAGGAAGATCGGAGAGATGATCGCGCCGTCTTCCGGCCATACAGCCTGCATCGGGGAGCCCGGCCGGGCCATACGCGTGAAAAAGTAGGGCATGATCGTCACCATCGGTGCCTTGGGCTTGCCGCCGACCTTGACCATCTGCGCCGGATGCATGCTCTCGAGCAGGGACCGCCCCAGTTTGCGTACGCCCTCGTCGCCGTAGCGACGGCGAATATCCAGCAGAATGCCCGAAAAGAGATCGAAGTCGCCGACCGGCAGCGAAACCCGCTGTTCGAACCGGGGCTCCAACAGATCGCCCCAGGTCCGCGGCAGGGGCTCGTCGCCGAACTCGTGAGTGTTGACTAAAAAGACCGCCGGAACGACCGAGATCATCGCGTAGCGGCCCTCGGGGTCCTTCAAACCAACCCCGTCGAACGAGGGGTTGAAGGTCTGATAAGGCGTTCGATCGGCGAAGGTCTTTCGGAACTTGCCGATGCCCTCGGGATCGAAGAAGGTCTCGAATCCCGCCGAGATGAAGAGATCGGGGAAGTCTTCGGGGTCCTCGATCGAAGTGACGTGCTCATCCATCCACGAAGCGCCGACCGACGCCGCCTGGAATTCAGTCACGATCGACCGACCCGTGTCACGCGTAAAATCTTGGGCAAACTCCTCAAACGCCTCTTCCAAAGGAATTCGAACCGGGCAGGGCAACAACCCCATCACCCGCAGGG
>CBDTUG010000215.1:0-4382 GCA_965363555.1 uncultured Thermoanaerobaculia bacterium | reverse complement strand
CCCCGTATCCTCCGTGCGGATTGTGAAATCTCCGGCAAACCGAGGAGGGCCCGACAGATGACCAGGATAAAAAAATCGATTGTCGTTAACGGTGAACACCACGAGATCTCGGCCGACGGCAACGAACCCCTCCTGTGGGTATTACGCGACCGACTCGGTCTGACCGGCACGAAGTATGGCTGTGGCGAGGGCGCCTGCGGCGTATGCACGATTCTGATCGACGGCAAGGCGGAACGATCCTGTCTTGTGCCTCTTGAGGATCTGGATGCCCGCCAGGCGATTATGACCATCGAGGGCCTTGGCCAGGGCGACGAACTCAGTCCGGTCCAACACGCCTTTGTCGAACACAATGCCTTCGCCTGCGGCTTCTGCACCTCGGGAATGATCATGCAGGCGACTGATCTTCTGACGATCAACAAGGCTCCGAGCAGATCGGAGATCATCGAGGCCATGAACGACAACTTCTGCCGCTGTGCAACCTACCCCAGCATTATCACGGCCATTGAGTCGGTGAGCGAAGAGGCCGGCAGCGAGCCGGAGGACCGGTCATGAAGCGCCGGGACTTTCTCAAGCTGATGGGTTCCTCGACGATGGCCTTTGCGGTCCCGAGTTGTTCGGCTCAGCAGTCGGATTTCGTCGACTTCGAGGTCCTGTGCCAAAGTATCCACCCGTGGCGGAATTTCAGCGAACTGGTTCTTTTCCGGGACACGGAGCGGGTTGAGGTCTATAGCGGACGATCGGAGTTGGGCCAGGGTCTGACCACGGTCCTGGTCTCAGTCGTCAGCCAGGCATTCGAAATTGAACCGGATCATATCGATGTCTTCCTCGCGAATACGGATCTCTGTCCCGACGACGGACCGACCTCCGGCAGTTCCGCGACCCGCAGCATCGGATGGGCGATCTGGTTGGCCTGCCTGGAGATCAAGGACGATATTATCAACGAAGGCGCCAAACGGCTTGGAGTCGACCGAACCGCGGTACGTTTTTCTCAAGGGTCCGTTTTCGTCGAGAATGACACTGAATCTAGCGTCTCAATGTTCGAGATGAAACGAGACGGTCTCAAGTTCACCAACCCCGATACGACGCCACAGAAGGTGCAAAGATACCGGGATCCTGGGCTCAAAAGCGTCCGGGCCCTTGATATCGTCACCGGCAAACTCAAATACGCCGGCGACATGATGGTCGGAGAGTGTCAATACGGTGGTTTCTTCACCCCCGCAGAGTTCCGCACCGGCTTCGTTTTCCAACCTGTCGATCTTCGGGCGGCTCTGGGCGTTCCGGGGGTGATCACGGCCGGCAATCTGGGTCGCCACGGTCCCTACGTCGTGGCGGAGAATTTCGTGAGCCTCCAGAAGGGGCTGTCGAAGATCGATCGAAAGAGCATCGTTCCCAAGAAAAGCAATCTGGTCAAAAACCTGTCCCAGGTTCGAAAGCACGCCATTCTGGTGAAAACCCCAGAGGATACCGGCGACGTCGAACGAACGCTGAAAAACTGTCAACACACGCTCAGTGAGACCTATACGACCCATCACTACAACGTCGCCTTCCTCGAGCCGCAAACCAGTGTGGCAATTGTCGCCGACAACGAAGCACGCCTCTGGGACTCAACCCAGCACGCCCACAAACAACAACAGATGGTGGCTCGTGACACCAAGATTCCACTGGACCGAGTGCACGTCACCGGCACGAACGTGGGCGGGGGATTTGGCGGCAAGATTGGGCACAGAAGTGGCGCCGAGGCCGCACTGATCGCCCAGGCGACCGGCCTGCCGATCAAACGTTTATCCTCGAGGGCCGAAGTCTTCCAACGACACTCAAGGGCCAAAGAAGAAGTCGCTGTCGATCTCATTTCCGGCGTCAACGACAACGGTAAAATCATCGCCAGATCCGCCGACATCTATCAGGACGAGGGACACGGACTGACCGACATCTACAAGATTCCGAACTCGAGAGTCAGGCTTTTTCGTGTGTCCCAGAGTCAGATGGGGATTCGCCACGCCACCATTCGGGGCACGAGCTTCACCCAGGATGTTTTTGCCATGGAAAGCCACATGAGTTCGCTGGCTCACTCCATTTCCATGGATCCGCTGGAGTTCCGTCTCAAAAATGTTCGGTGGCACAAAAATCTTCTGCATGCCGCAGCCGAGATGATCAACTACGGCGCCTACCAACCACCTGAAGGCCATGGTCTCGGAATGGCGATCATCAATCATGGCGGACGGCAATTCGGCGCTCTTTTTGTCGAAGTCGACGTCGACCGAACGAGCGGGAAGATCACCATCCACCGAATGCGGGCTGCCTTCGACATCGGCATCGTCATGTGCGAGACCACGGCAACGGTCGGCATACTCGGCGCCCTGATATGGGGCCTCTCGATCTCGATGAAAGAGGAGCTGAAGAAGGACGACAACCAGATTCTCACAAACTCCTTCGCCGACTATGACATCGCACGGTTTTCCGATATTCCGGACATGAAGATCAAGTTCATCAACGCCCACGGCAATAGATTGTCCCCCAGGGGCTGCGGGGAGATGCCGTTGCCCCTGGTCGCCCCGGCTGTCGCCAACGCCGTATACAACGCCATCGGCGTTCGGCTCTTTTCCACCCCTTTCACTCCGGAGAGAGTCCTGGCTGCCATCCGGGCACAAAGCGCCTCAGCAAATCGCTGATCGCTCCGATCTCTGCTACATTCACTCGACGACGGAGGGCAGATGAGCGAAGGAAAAGCATCGTGGAAATTTCCGCGTACGTTTTGGACCGGCAACACCGCGGAGCTCTTTGAGCGCGCGGCCTACTACGGGACCTTCATTGCGCTGCGAACCTACCTGATTCGAGTCGTCGGTCTGGACGACGTGCAGGCCGGCGTTGTTGCCGGCCTCTTCGGCCGGACCTCTAGCGCTATTCTGAGATAAGAACGTCTCCGTTTTCCGCGTGTTTCCGGTCAAGATGCTCCGTCAGTATCTTGAAACCCATGAGCAGGAAGAAACCGACAACGCCAACTCCGGTAAAAAAGTACCAGATGTAGTGAGCGTGTGCGTAATACGCCTGGGTCTCCGCCGCGCTCAATCCGGCAGGCAGGGACGCTGGATTCGGGCACCAGCGGTCGAGCAAGATGCCCGACATGACGAATCCAAAAAGCCACCCGAAGCCGGCGTTGAGGTGTGAATAACCCATGTAAAGGCCGATTTCCCCTGGAGGCGCTTGTTTTGAAGCGAACTCAAGAAAGCGCGGTGATAAGAAACACTCGGCCAAGCCCTGGAAAGCGATACCGATGATCATGAGCAGCACGATCGGGTGCAGTTCGACAAAACCGATCGAAATCGGATCCGAACCGAACTTCGGAGCGATAGCAACTGAAAGAGCGGCGAGCGGAATGATCAGGAAAGAAATAGCGATCGAGCTGACCGGCTTCAGCTTACGGACCAACTGGGTAATCGGGATCACGCAAATGACGACGACCAGCGGATTGACGTTGGCAATCCAGCCGGGTTTGGTGAACTCACCGACCATTCGGAAAAGGTACTTGGGCATCGTGGCGTAGAGTTGGCCCTGAATCGACCAAAACAAGCCGGTGATGATGATCAGGCTCAGAAAACGCCAATTCTTGAGCACCGTCACCAATCCACCGAGGATCTCGCCGATCGAACGCGGCTCCTGGGGCTCGTCCACAGCTTTGGGGCTGCGATAGAAGAAAATCGCGAAAGCCAGGGCGACCAGGGCCATCGACGCCGAATAGAAGTTGATGTACTGCAGACCCGAGCCGGGCACCTCCGGATTCTCGAAAGCCTGCCGAATCGGGTCAACCACACTTTTGCCAGCAAATGCGCCAATATTGACAACCCAATAGAAGATCGAAAAGGCTCGGGCCCGGTTGACATCATCCGAACATTTGGCCACTGTGCCCGAGATCACCGGTTTGACGAAGGCTCCACCAAGCAGGATCACGAGCAACGACAGAAGTGCCACCGGTTTGCTGGGGAAAGCGCCGAGCATGGCGTAGCCGATGGCCAACAAAGAAAACGCGATAATCACCGAAACCTTGAACCCGATCCGGTCTGCCACAGTGCCCGTGATTGTCGGCATGAAATACAGCAGAAACGCAAAGACTCCAGTAATCCACCCGGTCTCAATGTCAGTGAAATGAACGCGCTGGGTCAAGTAAACGGTCAGGAAAATGAAACAGCCGTAGTAGGCCGCCCGTTCAAAGAGCTCCATCATGTTGGCGACCCAGAATGTACTCGGGAATTTCCAGGTGGTTGAACCTTCAGACATGCAATCCTCCGCAAAAAATTCGGGTTCCCGGTAGAGGCACTACGCAATCCGTACGACACATCAACCAACCCGCTGATGATCATAACCTGCATTGCTCAACAATGTAGGTG
>CBDTUG010000214.1:0-4398 GCA_965363555.1 uncultured Thermoanaerobaculia bacterium | reverse complement strand
TGCGAAATGGTGCCACCCTGTCGGCTGACGCCAAGACCAAGAACAGAGAGGCGTGCCTAGCTGATGGGATAGAGGATTATCTCAGCAAGCCGGTTCGATTCGATGATCTTCAGGCGGCGCTGCCGTTGATCGATCTTGAGCTCTCGGTTAATCTTGGGGAATCATAATGTCGCCCAATGCCGAAGCAGGACAAGGAGCCCTCATGGAGTTCACAGACTTTCGTAACGTCCACCACATGTTGAGCGAAACGGTTGAGCGGTTTGGTGACAGCGCCGCCTACCGATGGATCCTCGAATCGAAAGAAACTGAGTCGATTACCTGGAATGGATTTTCAGAAGAGGTCAGCCGAGTCGCCAGGAGTCTGATGGCTCTCGGCCTCCAGAAGGGCGACAAAGCCAATATCCTGAGTTACAGCTGCTACAGCTGGGTTCTGACCGATATCGGCTGCGCCTCGATCGGTTCCTGCGCCGTCGGCATCTACCAGTCGTTGTTGGCCGAGGATGTCAAATACATCGTCAACCACTCGGACGCAGTCCTGGTCTTTGCCGAGGATGAGGAGCAGTTGGAAAAACTGCTGGAGATCCGTGAAGAGATCCCGGCAGTTCGAAAAGTCATCCTATTTTCTGGCTCGGCTCCCGATGATGACTGGGTTGTCACCTACGAGCAGTTTCTCGATCTGGGCGCTGACATTTCAGACGATGCGTTGAATCAGAGGATTGAAAACGTTCGATCTGACGACGTTGCTACGATCGTCTACACCTCGGGCACGACCGGCGTTCCCAAGGGCGCCGTCTTGACCCATGACAACCTGACATTCACCGCACAATCGGTCTACGGTTCGACGCAGATCCTCGAAGGGGACGAGACCCTATTGTTTCTGCCCCTGGCCCACATTTTCGCCCGGACCCTGGTCTTCAGCGCTCTGGTTGCCGGCAGTGCAACGACCTTCGCTCGCGGCATCGATACCATCGTCGAGGACTTCTCAATTGCGCGGCCCCACTGGTTTCCCAGTGTGCCGCGAATTTTCGAGAAGGTTTATTCAAAGGTCATCTCGGGGGCGGAGGCCAAGGGTGGCGCCGCCCTGGCGATCTTCAATTGGGCGCGTTCGGTCGGCGATCGGGTCAGCGATTGCAAACTGGCGCATCGGCCCATCCCCTTCTTGCTGGGCCTTCAATACGGTCTGGCCACGAAATTGGTCTTCTCCAAGGTTCAGGCCGCTTTGGGTGGCAGAGTTCGGTGGTGCATCAGTGGTGCTGCGCCTCTCAATCCCTCGATTGCCAAGTTCTTTCACGCCGCGGGAGTTTTGATCGTTGAAGGCATCGGCATGACCGAGAATACATCCTTCACCAACCTCAACCGCTACGACAACTACCGCTTCGGCTGGGTTGGTCCTCCGGGGCCTGGGATTGAACAGAAGGTCGGCGACGATACCGAGGTGCTCTACCGGGGCCGGAATGTCATGAGGGAGTACTACAAGATGCCGGCGGAGACTGCGGAAACCCTGACCCCTGATGGATGGCAGCACACTGGTGATCTCGGCGAAATCGACGATGAGAATTTCTTAAGGATCACCGGCCGCAAGAAAGACCTGATCATCACGGCCGGCGGCAAGAACATTGCGCCGTCGGCGATCGAGGGCCTGATCGCCACCTCGAAATACATCAACCAGGTCTGCGCAATCGGTGATCGAAAACCATACCTGGTGGCGTTGATCACGGTTGATGCCGAAAACGTGCAAGCCTATGCCCAGGAGCAGGGCATTGAAGGCGCCGACATCGCCGAACTGATGACCGACGAGAAGATCATCAGCCTGATTGACGGTGAACTTCAGGCAAAGAACACGCAGCTGGCCTCGTACGAAACGATCAAGAAGTTTCGGCTGGTTGAAGAATTCACGATCGAAAATGGTCTTGTGACACCGACCATGAAGGTCAAGCGCAACGTCGCGATGGAGCGGTACGAGGATGTGATCGAGGGGATGTACGGTTAAGGGTCAAAGGGTCGAAGGGTCAATTACCAGGGATCGCCGGGATGACGGGGCGAGCAACCCTTGGTGTCGACGGTTTACCACAGTGTGTGCTCCGCCTCCCAGAGTCGGCGGTAGAGGCCGTCGTTGGTCACGAGGTCTGAGTGTGATCCTTGTTGCACAACTCGCCCTTGATCAAGGACGACGATGGTGTCGTAGTGTTCCATCAGAACCAAACGATGAGTAATGTGAAGGATTGCTGTGCCTTCAAAGGCCTGGAAAATCTGTTGCAGCAGGACTGAGGCCGTTGGTCCATCCAGCTGGGCTGTCGGTTCATCAAGGATCAGAACGGCTGGTCTTTGCAGCAACGTGCGAGCGATGCCGAGCCTTTGACGCTGCCCGCCTGAGAGTCGCCTTCCCTGCTCTCCAATCCATGTTTCCAGGCCTTCTGGAAGTTCGGCGAGGGTGGAGCCCAGGGCTGCCAGCCGGCATGCTCTCTCCAAGTCCTCCGATGAGGCAGATGGCTGCGCCATCAGAAGGTTGTCTCTGAGAGTTCCGCTGAACAGGGAGGTGTTCTGCGACACCAGACCGACTGATTGCCTGAGAACGTCGAGGTTCAGTTGTCTGATGTCGGTACCACCGATGAGGATCCGACCCGCCTCGGGATCCCAGAAGCGTTGAACGAGGTGGGCCAGGGTCGTCTTGCCCGCTCCGGACGGGCCGACTACAGCTGTCCGGGCGCCGCCCTTGATCTCGAGGTCGAGACAACTGACGGCCGGGCGTGACGTATCAGGATAGGTGTGGGAAAGGCCCTGAAAAATCAGGGAGGGACTCTGCTCACTGGGCCGAGCCCATGCCGGTGTGATGGCTTCGAGGGGTGGTTGGACCGAAGGGCGGGCGTCCAGAATCTCGAAGAGCCTCCCGGCGGAGGCGACCTGGTGGTGCAAATGGCGGGCGGCCTGCGGCAGGGGCGTTGCAGCCTCGAATGCCGCGACGGCTACCAGGCAGAGAACGGCCAACATTACTCCGCTCAAGTTGCCCGATCGAACGAGGGGGATGCTGACGATCAGGATAACCACGGCCGCCAGATGGGTCAGGAGAACTCCTGCGCCGGTGGTGACGGCATCGCCTATGGCGGCGCGGCGCTCTATTCGGACCAGGTCTTTTCTCAGTGCGTCGATTTTCGCTCGATGCGATCGACTGCGGTTGAATACCAGCAACTCTGACAGGCCTTGCACGAAATCAACAACCGCACAGCCGAGGTCCGATCTCACGGATGCAGATCGTTGTCCTTCGGAAAGGGCCAAGACCCACGTGACCGAGGGCACGACGACACCGGCCAGGAAGAAGAACAGGGCGAAGACGGCGGCGGCCGCTGTTGAATACCACGCCATGAAGCAGCCGACGCCAGCACCGACGGTCAGGGCTACCAGAGGCGGTGAGAGGACTCGGATGGTGAAGCTCTGCAAAGCCTCGATATCCGAAACAACACGATCGACCAGGTCGCTGACCGAACGATCCAGCAATCGTGCCGGGGCAAGGGGCGCCAGGGCTTCGATGAACCACACGCGGAGTCCGGCGAGCAGCCTGAAGGTCAGATCGTGGCTGATCAGGCGTTCGGTGTAGCGGAAAACCCCTCGTGAAACGCCGAAGAAACGGACGCCGACGACGGCAACCTGCAGGTCGGCAATCGACGGATGGAGGGCCGCAGTGGCAATGAGCCAGGCTGCGGTACCCATCAGGCCGACCGAAGCGCCGATGGTCGCAGTGGCCAGGGCCAGGCTCGACACGATGGACCACCGAAAGGGAGCTACGAGCATTGCCAGGCGGCGAACGACGGCGATCGAAGTGCTGAGGCCTGATGCCGCTCCACCCGATTTCATGGCGAACCGCCGAGTGACTGGATCATGGCCGAGAAGAGGCCGCCTGAACGGCGGAGATCGTCAAATGTGCCGATTTCGGTGATGCGACCGTGGTCCAGGACGACAACTCGGTCAGCGCTTCTGATGGTGGACAGGCGGTGGGCGATGATCAGGGTCGTGCGGCCCTCGATCAGTTGTTTTGTTGTTCTTTCCAATGCCTCGAGACTCTCCGGGTCGAGACCGGCGCCCGGTTCATCCAGGATCAGGATCGGAGCGTCCTTGAGGAAGGCGCGGGCCAATGCCAGGCGCTGTGCCTCGCCTCCGGACAGGCGGGCGCCCCTGAAGCCGATTCGGGTGTGCCAACCGCGGGGAAGGCGCTCGATGAATCGGTCCGCTCCAGCCAACCGGGCCGCCTCCTTGACGTCGGCGTCGGAGGTTTCGGGCTTTCCCAGACGAATGTTGTCGTTGATGTCGGCTGCCAGGAGATGTGGTTCTTGGGGCACCCAGGCCAGGTTTCGGCGCCAGATATCCGGGGCGATGTTGTGGATCGAGATGCCGTCTGCAGAAATC
>CBDTUG010000213.1:0-4401 GCA_965363555.1 uncultured Thermoanaerobaculia bacterium | reverse complement strand
CACCCAGCGGCACTTTCTCACCTCGGGGTGCTCAACGTACTGTCAAGTACGCCTCCGCGCCCCTCGGATCGAAAACTCCACTGGGCACAGCACCTCAACGGCCTCGCCACGAAACCCGGTGAGAAGTGTGGGCTAGTTCCCGTCCGGAAAAGGCACTTTTTCGCAATTTCGTCGTCAGGCTACGGGTTTCCTTGTGCGACGTACAGGAAGTACGACTCCGCGGAAACCCTTGCCTTCCTGGAAATTATCGAAAAACTGCTCGTTTCCACCTCGGGAACTGCGCTGTCCCCATCTGGGGTTTTCGGATGGGGACTATGCTAAAGGAACGGGCCCGCACCGTTGCCTACTGGGTCTGGACAGCCGATGTCCTGGTGACGGCGGCGGCCTTCCTCCTGGCGTGGTTCGTTCGGTCCAACGTCGCACCGAAGCTCTTCCCCGGCCTCTTCCCCACCGAGTTGTACCCCCTTTCCCGCTACCTCGGCCTGCTGGCCCTGATCGTGCCAATCTGGACTGTGCTGCTCTTGACCCGTGAGGCCTACACCTCGCGTCGTCTGGTCTCGATCGCGGCCGAGGCCTGGCATGTGCTTCAGGTCGTCGCCCTGGGAACTCTCAGCCTCGCGGCGGCGGGATGGCTGCTGCGGCTGGATTTCCTTTCGCGCCCGTTCCTGGCACTGTTTGGCGGCCTCAATCTGGTGTTCCTGCTGGCGGAAAAAATGGCACTCCGGCTGATGGCCCGACACGTTCGTCGCCGCGGCTTCAACTTCAGGACCCTCTTGATCGTCGGCCTCAACGTTCGTTCGGCCGAGGTCGCCTCCATCATCGAGAAACACCCACACTGGGGCTTGAAAATCATTGGTTTTGTGGCCCCCAATGGAGAACACCCGCCAGAGTTTGCCGGTTTGCCCGTTCTCGGCTCTGGCGATGACCTGGGGCAGATCCTCGAAGACCAGATCGTGGACGAGGTTTTTTTCGTTCTCTCGAGACGCCAGCTGGACGAGTTCGAAGACGCCATCCTCCTGTGCTCCGAGCTGGGAATCAGATCCAGGGTCGCCCTTTTCTTCCCCCACCTCAAGGCCCGAGTCCTCCTGGAGGAGTTGGAGGGCATCCCGCTCTTGACCTTCACCACCGTACCGGCCTCTCCTTTTCCTCTCTTCCTCAAACAGTTGAGTGACATCGCCGTCTCTTTCGTCGGCCTGATCGCCCTCAGTCCACTGCTCGCCCTGATAGCCCTTGTGGTGAAATCGACGTCAAAGGGCCCAATCCTCTTTATCCAGGAACGCTGCGGTCTCAACGGCCGCCGGTTTCGCCTCTTCAAGTTCCGAACCATGGTGCTGGATGCTGAGGCCCGCAGGGCCGATGTCGAACATCTCAACGAGGTCACAGGTCACGCATTCAAGGCCACTGACGACCCGAGAATCACCGGCGTCGGCCGCCTGCTCCGGCGTTTCTCTCTGGATGAGCTGCCTCAACTTTTCAACATCCTCAAAGGCGACATGTCCCTGGTGGGACCCCGGCCTCCAATCCCTGAAGAAGTCAGTCAGTACCAGCGCTGGCAGCGGCGCCGCCTGTCGATGAAACCCGGGCTGACAGGGCTCTGGCAGGTCTCCGGGCGGGCGAACCTCGAAGACTTCGACCGCTGGATCCGCCTGGACCTCAGCTACATCGACCAGTGGTCACCATGGTTGGACCTCAAGATCCTGGTGAAGACCGTGCCCGCCGTTCTTTCAGGCCGCGGAGCGGCCTAGTCGGTGTCGGACTTCAGCACGGCGATGAAGGCGGACTGCGGGATTTCGACGTTGCCGACCATCTTCATTCGCTTTTTGCCCTTCTTCTGTTTTTCGAGCAATTTACGCTTGCGACTGATGTCGCCTCCGTAGCACTTGGCGGTGACGTCCTTGCGGAAGGCGTTGATGGTCGACCGAGCGATGACGGTACCGCCGATGGCACCCTGGATCGCGATCTTGAACTGCTGTTTGGGAATTGTATCCTTGAGCCTGTCGCAGTAGTGGAGTGCCCTTGCCCTTGCCTTCTCCCGGTGTACCAGCTGTGACAGGGGATCGACCGGTTCGGTATTGACCAGGATCTCCACCTTGACGACGTCGGTGATGCGGTAGTCCAGCATCTCGTAGTCGAATGAACCGTAGCCCTGGGTCGTGGACTTCAGCTTGTCGTAGAAGTCGAACAACACCTCGGCCAAAGGCATCTCGGAAGTCAATTCGACACGTCCGGCTGAGAGGTAGTTGAACGTCGTTTCTTCGCCCCGCCGATCCCGGCACAGTTCCATCACCGACCCGATATAGCGATCCGGCATCATGATTGCCGCCTTGATAAAGGGTTCTTCGACCGCGTCGATGGTCGTCGGGTCTGGATAGAGCGCCGGATTGTCGATCCAGAACTGCTCACCGTTGTTCAACGTAATCCGATATCGGACAGATGGCGCCGACAACAAAAGCGAAAGATCGTACTCCCGCTCAAGCCGCTGCTGAACGATTTCCAGGTGCAAAAGTCCCAAGAATCCACAGCGGTAACCGAATCCAAGCGCCTGGGACGAGTCCTTCTCGTAGATCAACGCGGCATCGTTGAGCTTGAGTTTTTCCAGGGCTTTTGTCAATTCACCGTATTCGTCGGTCGCCATCGGATAGACCGATGAGAAGACCACCGGTTTGCTCTCCCGGTAACCGGGGACCGGCTCGTCGGCCGGCTCAGCAAAGTCGGTGACGGTATCGCCGATATTGATATCGGACACCGATTTAATGCCGGCGATGACGTAGCCGACGTCTCCGGCGCTCAGGGAGCCCGTCGCCTGCCTACTGAGCTTGAGCAGACCCAATTCCTCGACGGTATGCTCGGCCTTGGTGTGCATGAAGAGCACTTGCTGCCCCTTGGTCAGCGTACCGTTCATCACCCGGACCAGGAGAACGACGCCTCGATAGGGATCGTATTGTGCGTCGAAGATCAGCACCTGAAGTGGGCCATCGGGATCACCTTCAGGCGGCGGCAAATGGTTGACGATCGCTTCGAGAACGTCCTCAACGCCTTCTCCGGTCTTGGCCGAACAGAGAACGGCGTCGTCGGAGTCCAGACCGAGGTCCTCCTCGATCTCTTCCTTTGCCCTTCCAACATCGGCTGAAGGCAGGTCGATCTTGTTGATCACCGGCACTATTTCAAGCTCGTGTTCCAGGGCCAGATACATATTGGCCATTGTTTGGGCTTCCACGCCCTGCGAAGCATCCACCAACAGCAGGACGCCTTCGCACGACATCAGGGACCGCCTCACCTCGTGGGAGAAATCGACATGTCCCGGCGTATCAATCAGGTTGAGGTTGTAGGTCTGACCGTCCCGGGCTGTGTAGTCCAACGAGATCGTATTGGACTTGATTGTGATGCCGCGCTCACGCTCGAGGTCCATAGAGTCCAGGATCTGATCCCGGAATTCCCGATCCTTGACGGCCCCGCAGTGCTGAATCAATCGATCGGCAAGGGTCGACTTGCCGTGATCGATATGGGCAATAATGCAAAAACTCCTGGTATGGTCCAAAACTCTATACTCCAACGGCCTATTATGACGCAATTCGGTCTTTCGTGCATCTCGAGCGCCTGCCAACCCTACGGCTGCCCCATTCGCTTTCAGCCCAGGGAAGCCACGATGGCGGGCCTTGGCCCACCACCGCTGACCCTTATCGCACCACAGCGATCCCGAGGCGCAACTGCCATGGGAGGCGCTGGTCGTAGGAACGCAGGCTTTCGCTCCATCCGCTAAAATATTGGGCGTAGAGGTAGGCGTCGAAGTTTCTGCCGAGGATCTTATCCAGCGGCCAGGTCCCGTCGAGTTGCACGCTGCCTTTCCCCGACGTGCCAACCTGAATTGTTGCCGCTACTTGCCAGTCGCTCCGTCCGGTGAAGGCCATTCGAAGGTCACCGTAACCCCGGTATTCGGCGATGTCGGGATTGTCGTCGGGGGTGCCGAGGTAACCCCACAGCCGAGGCGCCACCGTCAGGTGTCCGCCTCCCCAAATTCGAGAAAACTCGAACGTCGGTTCGACATAGATGATGTTGAGGCTGCGGCTTTCGTCGCCTCCTTGGCCGTTGCTTTGGTGCTGGACACCGATCTGGCCCCAGATCCGGAATTCCCCGCTGTCCGAGCGGTACACATCCTCGTGCCGGTAGAACAGGCTGGGCTTGTAGGAGGTGTCGTAGAAGGGTTTGCTCTCCCCTTCGATGTCCCACAGGGAGGTCTGCGTATAGCCGAAGTAGACATGACTGAAAAAGGGCGCCTTAAGGGTCAATGCACCCTTTGGATTCATAAAGGCAAACTTGAAACTGAACTGAAACTTGGCATTGATCAGTTCGTTCCAGCCGATGACAAAATAGAGGGGTTCGTCAGGTGTCAGTTTGGACATG
>CBDTUG010000212.1:0-4402 GCA_965363555.1 uncultured Thermoanaerobaculia bacterium | reverse complement strand
ATTCATTTCTTTCTCGCTCTCCTTCAATCAACTACAGCGCTGATCCAACGCTCCACACCCTCCCTTACGGTTGCCGTCACTCGGGTGTCCAGTACCCGTTCCGAATGACCATGCGGCGGTCGTCGATGTGGATTGATCGCCCGCAGCCTCCCGGTCTGAAATCGGTCACGATGTCCACGTGTTGTGCCGAGCGGTTGAGAATGCCTGCCTTTTCTAATTCGATCAAACGTTGCCGCCCTTCGTCTGATGAGGCGTCTGAAACGTAGCAGTCCTCGTAGCTTGCTCCGATGGCAACATGGAGGGTTCCGCCGACCTTCTCGACGAAGAGTGGATGCTTGAGTACCTTGTCCAACCCTGGGTTCATTCCCAGCGCCACCTCGCCCAGGCGGTGTGACCCATCATCAGTCTCGATGATGGCCGCCAAGTGCTCGTGGCCTGTTTCGGCCTTGTATTCGACGATTCGACCCTGCTCGAAGCGAAGGAAGATGCCCTCAATGTCGTTACCACCGTAGTTGATCGGGAGGTCGACAAAGATCTCGCCGGTGGTCTTGGAGGCGTCTGGAGAGGTAAAGACCTCACCGTCGGGGAAATTCCTGAGGCCAAACGACATCACGCCCCGGGATGGGTTGATGTCCAACCCGAGGGTCAGTTCGCGGCCGTCAATTGGATGTTGGGTCACTATGGTGACCGATCGTCCGGTGTCGAACAGGGGCGCCAGCTTCTCCTCGGCGGTTTTGAGCGGCATGGGATCGGCTGTCGAGGCACGGACGATGAAGTCCGCGTAATCATCGAAATCCATGCCTTCAGTCTTGGCCATGCCCTCTGTGGGGAACAACGTAATGACCCAGGACTTTGAGAGCCTGATGTCGCCAAAGCGGCGGTCGGCCCCCGCCAGGTCTCCGAGTTGGTCGGGAGTCAGGCCCATGTACTGCGTCGGGTCCTCGGCGCCCAGGATTTCGACATACTTGGTCATGCTCTCGTACCGAGCTCGGTGCCATTCGGGGACGGCTGCCATCTGCTCGGCGGTGCCGGTTCGGCCCATCGCAGATGACCACACTCGGCCGCGATCGTTGTTTGGCGGCACCAAAAGCACGTCCGGCCTGGCGCCGCTCTCGATCACTCGTCGCTCGAGAACCTCCATCAGAGGCCAGCAGATCCGCTCACCCTTGATCATGACCCGATCTGCCGGAGTGATGCCTCCCAGCGAGTGGTCCAGTAGAAAGCCGGCCCAGGTCTCGAGGTCTTTTTGGGAAATTGTGGTGGTCTTCATGTCGTCCTCCATGCCGCAGGGGCGGCGGGCATATTGTAAAGGAGCTTTCAGCTATCAGCTATCGCTGGCGGAGGTCGAAATGGTCAAAAGGGTCCAAGGGGTCAAGAATGAGTAGCTATCTCGACCGCGAACGAGGGGTGTGGCCAGTCGACCGTGAGGGGAACACAACGTCGAACTTTGAAGGTTGCACGTTGTTTTTTTGACCTCTTTGACCTTTTCCCCTCATTTTCACAGGAGGGTCATTTCAATATCGATAAGTTCCTGGAGTTCGGTCTTTCTCCGATACACTCACCCGTCATGGCATTCGGTAGATTTCGTTCCGCTTCTCCTGATCTCAAGCGTGCTCTGGGCGCTACGATATTTTTCGGCGCAGCGTCTGGGATCTTTATGGCGACGTTGAACAACTACCTGGCGGAGGTTCATCACCTCGGCGCCGAGGCTCGAGGCTGGTTGGAGTTCCCGCGAGAGTTGCCCGGTTTTTTCATCATGTTGGTCGTCGGGGCTCTCCTGACCGTGATGAGGGAGACGCGGATGGCGGCGGTGGCGATGGTCTTGACCGCAGTGGGGGCGTTCGGGTTGGGTTTTCTCGCTCCCTCTACCGTGCCGTTGGTCGTATTCATCCTGATCTGGTCGTTGGGCGACCACATCATCTTCGCAGTTGAGGGCCCGATCGGTTTGCGATTGGCCAGGGGGGGGCAGGAGGGCAAGCGTCTGGGGCAGTTCGGAGGGGCCCGAAACCTGGGCACAATCCTCGGGGTGGGTGCGGTTTTCGGTTTGGCGCATATCGTTGGCGACCGTTTTGATCTGTTTTACGCCTTGGCAGCATTTTCGGCGCTGGCGGCGGGCATGCTCTACCTGCAATTGACGGTGGGACGGGCTGAGCCCCGGTCCCGGCGACTGGTGTTCAAGAAGAAATATGGCGTTTTTTATGCGATATCCGCGCTTTTCGGCGTGCGTAAACAGATTTTCCTGGCCTTTGGGGTTTGGGTTTTGGTGGAGATCCATGGGGTTCCCGTCGCCACTATTGCTCTCCTCTACTTCATTGCCGCCACAATCGGTGTCGTTTTGCGACCGCTGTTGGGCGATGTGATTGATTGGCTCGGTGAACGGGTCGTATTGTCAGTTGATGAGCTGTTGTTGCTCGGGGTCTGTCTGACCTATGCCTTCGCTTCGGACCTATTGGCTGCGCCATGGGATCTGTACGCCCTGTATGGCGCCTACATTTTTGACAGTGTCTTGTTTGCCTTGCGGATTGCGCGAACGACCTATTTGAAGAAGATCGTCGACGACCCATCCGAAATCACGCCGACGATCTCGATGGGTATCACGATCGACCACTCGGTGGCGATGACTTTGCCGATCCTCTCCGGTTGGATCTGGGCGACCTATGGATTTCGGTGGGTCTTCCTGCTGGCCGGGGCAATTGCTGTCGTAGGTTTTTTCGTATGCCTTCAGGTCAAGGTTCCTGCAAAGAAGCTAGAAAGCTAAGAAGCCTGGAAGCAGGAGCAGGTTGTTGTTGCAGGATCCAGGGGGCACTACGCGAGCTGTGATTTCCAGGTGACTTTTTTGGGAATCAGATTGCGGAACGACTGAGACCTGAAGCCTGCGGCCTGAGACTTTTGACTCGTAACGTCGTCAACCCGGATGAGCGCGCTGGTCCATTTAACCTCCATCTTTCTCATAACTGTCGTAGAATCTTGAAGGGCCGTCCCGTTGGGGCTGCTGACAGCTGGAGGTTTGATGAGCGGTTACGTCCTGGTCCATTTTGATCCGGAGGGTGGCGAACGCAGGTTTGATCTGGAGGATGGGCGAAGCTATCGCTTAGGTGCAAGGGATGACAACGATATCGTCATTGATCAGCAGGACGTGTCGCGCCATCATGCCATTCTCAGGGTAAGCACCGGGACCTTTCATATCACTGACCTTAAGAGCAAGAATGGGACTTTCATCAACGGCAACAGGGCCGAGGAGGCCCAGTTCAGAGCCGGAGATCTTCTCTGTTTTTCGTCGGCCCGGATGATCGTTGTCGAACCGGGGTCCGATGAATTTTCTGTCGATAGCGGAGACCGCGGCCCTGCGCCATCGGGTGATACCAGCAACACGGTTGAGCGTCGAATACAAATTACAGTTGAGGAGTTGGTGGAATTGCTCGAGATCACGGGGAGCGCTGTAAGGCACGGTGCAGTGGCCGGACCTCTCGGCTGGGCCGGTCGTGCCTTGGGGTTGAAGGCGTCCCTGCTTCTGTACTGTGATAGCGACCAATCCGTCTCCATCGTTTCCAGCGCAGGTGACCTCGGCCCATTGATGACCAACAGCGAGGCCTTCATGGATCTCGTCCGGAATTCCTGGCGTCCTGGTCGAAGTTCAACCCGTATCAAACGGTTCCACGAGATCGACGAAGATATGTTGGTGGCGCCGGTTGGCGACGACTACTGTCTGGTCATACGGTATGGCGGTTCGGCACCGGCGGTTGGGGATATTCGAGCTTTGATCGCTTCGTTGCAGGCGGTGATGGGATCTGGGGGAGCGGGCAACCACGAAGGTATTCCCTGTGGTGATTCAAATGTGGCCAGGCCAATTGAGGTAGATTCTTTGGATATCAAAGGGCTGCTGTCAATGCCGTTGGCCGAAAGCAGAGCCCGCTTTGAAGAGTGGTTTGTCTCCTCTGTTCTTGAAGCATGTTCCGGCAATCAAAGTGAGGCTGCGAGACGCCTGGGAATCAGTCGAGCCGGCTTGTTCAAGAAACTCAAGAAGCTGGGATTGAAGGAATAATCACTCATCTACAAACAACTTCGAAGGTCGAAGTCGTTTTGAGGATGAGTGGCTCTCAGCTATCAGCGATCAGCCCACGCCACCCGGTTCGTGGCCCCGAGCCTGTTGGCTCGGCAGGCCTTCGGTAATGACTGTTTCGCAGTGACGCTTCACCTTCGGCCAAAAAAACATAGCTGAGGGTACTTTCCGGCTGAGAGCCGACAGCTGACGGCTGATAGTTTTTTTGTTATGCTTCCCCTGCGATCGAAGGAGGCGGGCATTCGCCGTCCGCGTGAGCGGGGGGAGGAAAGTCCGGACTCCAGACAGGCAGCATGCCGGGTAACGCCCGGCCGTGGCAACGCGAGGGAAAGTGCCGCAGAG
>CBDTUG010000211.1:0-4409 GCA_965363555.1 uncultured Thermoanaerobaculia bacterium | reverse complement strand
CCGAGTTCAAGAAGCGGCGTTCCACCAACTCCACCGCGATCCTTATCGGCAGAGTATGGCTGAGGAAATTCTCGATCGGGTCCCCCCGGATTTGCAGTCCTTGACCCAAGAACTGATCCTCGATGCGGCCGCTGCCTTCGGGTTCGAGGTGGAACAACAGCGGGGAGAAGATCGGTGGTTCATTGCCCTTGGGGGCGAGGCCCTGGTGGAGAAGCTGCCCGGAGTAGCGGACGAAAGCCGGTTCTTGGGAACCTTCTCCCGGGAGGAGGCCGTCGCCAACGAGTCTTTGGATTTCTTCTCGTCCGGCCACCCGCTGGTCGAGGGCGTATTGGAAGAGCTTCAGCAGGGAAATCGAGGCCGGACAGCCTGCTTCGTGGCAAATGGTGATGAGGAAGTGTTTGGCCTGCTGGCACTTTTCAAGCAGGAGGGCGATATCGGGGCTGTAGTGGTCGATGGCTCTGGTCGGGAACGGCCGGACCTCGCGAAGACCCTGATGGCGCCTGATTCTGACCTCAAACCTGCCGATGGTCGCCGCTGGGCCATGCTGCCCGGGTGGGATCAGGCCATCAGGCGTTTGGCTGCCGCCTTGCCCGATCGTGGTATTCCTCAGGCCCTGGCGGCCTTCCGGATCAACCCGGTCGACCTGAATGGAGGCCGCAGTGCCGGTCAATGACAGCGTTTTCTCTCAGTTTCCTACGATGGAGACCGATCGCTTGGTTTTGGGTCCGCACGAGGCGGCTGATGCTCCCGAGGCCTTCCGGTTCTACTCCTCGGAGGAGTCCCTCCGATTTGTTCCACGAGATTTCTTCGGCGATCCCCAGGAGGGTGTGGCAAAGGTGCGGGGGTTTGCGAAGGCCTTTGAAGAGCATTCGGCGATCTGGTGGACCTTCCGGGTGCGGGTGACCGGGGAGTTCGTCGGCTACGGCGGCTTGTTCGATATCAGCACCGAGGATCACAACGCTGAGGTAGGGTACGGTATTCACCCTGAATACTGGGGGAAGGGATTCGCAAGCGAGGCCGTTCGTGCCATCGTCGACTTCGGTTTCGAGAAATTTGAGCTTCATAGGATCTTCGGTTTGATCGATCCTGACAACGGCGCTTCAATGAGGGTCCTGGAGAAACTGGGATTCGAAAAGGAGGGCGTCCTGCGGGACAACGCCTTCGCACGAGGACGCTACTGGGATCATTGCGTTTACGCTCGGGTGGGGAAGTAGCTGTCGGCGCCAGGTTGCCGCTATACCTGCAGACTGACGCTGTACTTGCACTTGATATTCACCCCCGGCCTTCGGGGCCGCTTCGCGACACCGCTCGATCATTTCCCGGAGGGGCGTGTGTTTTGGAAGCCGGGAGAGTTCCGCCCCTCCGGAAAATGATCTCGGCGGCCTACGGCGTCACTGGGAGACTCGGTGGCAAACGCGCTCCCCGTGGATTGCCCGGCAAGGCCTTCTTCGTGACGTCTTTGGCTTCGGGAGGTATGCTCGGTGAAGAAAGCCATGCCCGGCACGTCCCGTCCGAGAAGGCCCCTTCCATCATTTCCTCTTTGCGTTCTTCGTGCTCTTCGCGGTTCAACCGTCTTTTGTCTGCGGTTTCGACCGGTTATCCGTTGCTGCTAATTTTCTCGGCCAGCAGGCGATATTGCTCTTCGGTGTTGTAGAGCTGGGCTGAGATGCGCACCAGGCGGTGTGGTGGGGTGGGCCAGGGGATAACGGGCACTTCGATCGATGAGTCGAACAGCAGCGTGTCCTGAAGGGGATCCTTATACAGAGGTGATGTGGGCGGCTCAGGGCTGCCGTCACAGATCGGAATGGCGGCCATCGAACCAATCATAGAATCGGGACACGGAGAGTTGATCCCCAGAGCTTCACACAAGAGATCCCGGGCTCGGAGGGCCAGATCCCGGTTGCGCCTACGAATGGCGGGCCAGCCGCCCTCGACCAGGCCTTCAACCGTGGCGATGGCCTCAGGAACCGAGAGGTAGGGCGTCGGGTCGCCGGTTCCCATCCAGTCGAATTCCAGTCTGAAACGGCTGTAGTCATCTAGTGGCGCCGTTGCACCGTGACTGATGACCAGGGGCCGAATAGCCTGTCGGTAATCCTCCCGAACCCAAAGGAAGGCGGCGCCTTTTGGCGCGCAGAGCCACTTGTGGCAGTTTCCGGTGTAATAGGAGGCACCGAGATCATCGATCTTCAAGTCGATCATGCCAGGGGCGTGGGCGCCATCGATGAGAACGGGAACGCCTCGGCCTTCAAGCTCTTGAACCAGCGTCTTGATCGGCAGGATCATCGCGGTCTGACTGGTGATGTGATCCAGCAGGGCGAGGCGGGTCCTGGAAGTGATCTTGGCGAGAATGGTCTCAACGGCTTCTTCTGTCGAGGCTAATGGGAAGGGGATCTCGGCGATGACGACAGTGGCGCCGCTTCGTGCTGCGGTCGCATCCAGGGCATTGCGGCAGGCTGGGTATTCGTGGTCGGTGACCAAGACCTCGTCGCCCGGCCCAAGGGGCAATGATGCCAACACAGTGTTGACCCCGGTCGTCGCGTTGTTGACAAAGGCCAGCCCTTCGGGATCGGCGCTCAAGAAGGTCGCGAGGTCAACCCGGGCCTGGTGGAGCAACGGGGCCAACTCCCGCACGAAAAAGCGAACGGGCTCGGCTTCCATCTGGCGACGAAGTTCCGCCTGATGAGCCAGGACCGCTCGGGGACAAGCGCCGAATGACCCGTGATTGAGAAAGACGATCTCCGGGTCCAAGTCCCAGTGGTGGGCGAGAGGGCTTGCCTGTGGTTTGGGAATACGGAGGTCATCGATCATCGAATCATCGTAACAGTTTGGAGAGCGCCATAAGAAGAGCTCACCACAGAGACACAGAGGACACAGAGAGGAACACACAGAGGAGAGTCCTGACGGGGTCGTCAGCCCGGCCCGGCACGCGGACTTCGTCCGCTATGGTCAGAAGAGAAACGGGCTCCAAGAATCAGTTCTTGTCACCCGTCTCCCTTCTGCCCCAGCACGCTTCGCCTGCAACCGGGCTCCGGGGCGCACCACTTGGAACGGACCTTGCGGGCGTCGGGTTGATTCGCCCAAGCGGGCGAAGCCCGCGTGCTGAAGGCCTGCACTTCGATGGGCCGCCCTACGCCCAGGGCGATGAACATGCCTTCCTCTGAGCCCGCGAAGCGGGTGGGCGAACGCCGGGAGTACCCTCGGGTTGCTCTCTGTGTTCTCTGTGTCTCTGTGGTGAATAGGCCCCTTGGTTTCGTTCCGGCGCGTTCGAGTGTCTCAGAGGGTAGGCCGCTCTCTTTTCGGCTGGAAAGGAACTGTCATGAAAATACGTGGATTTGTTGTTGGATTTATCGTCGGTCTGGGGTTGCTGGCTCTTCCGTCGTTGGCTTCGGCCGGCTGGTTTGGGCAGGGTGATCGCACGATTGAATTGAGGCATGGCAGCGGTTCGGTCGAAATACAGCTGGTTCCCGACCGCGGCAAGGCCCTGGTGCTCAAACCGAGAGGACCCCACCGTTGGGTCTTCGACGGTGTGACCGAGGCCCTGGTCGGCGGGTCGTATTCGATTGAGCTTCGTAACCGGAGTTCCCAGCGAATCAAGATCGTCGTCGGTGTCGACGGGCTCAACGTTTACGGCAAGGACCGGATTGTGGGGCGTGCTGACGGCGACACCGGGTCGATCCTTGCACCTGGAGAAACTCGGATTCTCAAGGGCTGGCAAATGGACCAATCGACCGCCCAGCGTTTCGTCTTCAGCCCGCCGGAATGGAGCGAAGGCCAGGGCCGAACGGATTCACAGATCGGTCTGATCGTCGTACAGGTCTATCGGGAACGCCAACGAGAGTTGTTCGGGCTGAAAGATAGGGCCAAATGCGGTGCCCCCCCAAGCGGTGAGGCTCTCGAACGCGAGGAGGCTCCGAGGGCCCAGATCGGAACGACATCGGGTGACGACGTCACGAGCCACGTCCGCACCGTTCACTTTGAGAGCCTGACGAGCTACCCGGAAGTGTGGGCGGAAGTGGACTACGGACGGTTCTCTGCGCCGCCGCCGCGCCCGAGATCTTCCATTCTCGGAGTCACCGTCTTCACCTGCGACCTTGGCAGCAGGATTGACGGGGTTGTGCCCGGCTCGATCGCCGATGAGGCTGGCCTCAAGCTCGGGGACATCATCGTCCGAGTTGATACTGAGGACCGCCCTTCCGCCCAGAAGCTCAGTGAGATCCTCCGGTCCAAGCGTCCTGGTGATCTCATCTTCCTTCAGGTGCAAAGGGGCCGGCACGAAATCAGTTTGAAAATCCGGTTGTAGGCGCAATTCGTCGAACGAGGGCTTGCCCCTGCGGGGCGCGGGGGCAGCCTCAGCGGGGGGAACGCCGGGAGCGATCGAGGCAGCACTTCTTGTACTTCACGCCGCTTCC
>CBDTUG010000210.1:0-4437 GCA_965363555.1 uncultured Thermoanaerobaculia bacterium | reverse complement strand
TTCAGAATATGCAGAAAAGACACTGCAAAAGGCTATCGATGTGGCTCGAAAAGATGATGAACAGCAACTGGTCGATCTGATGACCCGGTACCAGCAGGGTGATACCGAAGCCTTCACGGGCCTGTATCAGGCGCTGAAGGCGCCTCTTCAGCGCTATCTCTGGACCTTTGTTCGGAACACCACGACTGCCGAAGATCTCGCTCAGGAAGCCTTCCTGCAAATCCACAAGGCCCGCCATACATACGCCTCGCCCCGACCGGTTCGGCCCTGGGTCTATGCAATTTCACGGCATGTTGCGTTGATGCACCTGAGATCCAGAAGGCGGCGCAAGGAACACCTTGCGGTCGAGGATCTCCCCGAAGTTCCGGTGCCGCCTGAGATGGACCGCATCGGTGACGCGGCAACCGTTTTCACGCTGATGGCCAAACTCCCACAGGCGGGGCAGGAGGTCTTGATGCTGCACCACCTGCTGGGTCTAAGCTTCCAAGAGGTCGGCGCTATTCTTGGCGTGGCGCCAGGTACCGCCAAGGTCCGCGCCCACCGGGCACTGAAAACACTGAAAGACATGGTCACAGACGAAGGAGGATCCGATGTCGGCGCCACCCGTTCCTGAAGAACTGCTGAAAGCCGTCGCGGACGACCTCCAGCCTGTCACACCGCTGGCGCCGGTATGGCGCCGAACCCTGTGGGCGTTGGCGATCTCGGCCCTGGTCTTTGCCGCAGCCGTCTTTGGCTTTGGCCTGCGATCCGATATGCAAAGTATCCCCACATGGCTTGGCTGGGGCTGCTCGGTCATAGAATTTCTTGCGGCCGCCCTGCTGATCGGCCTGGCCCTGAGAGAGTCCATCCCCGGCCGGAGCGTGCCGCTTGGCAGTGCGTTCGCCGCGTTGAGCGCCAGCATGATTTACCAACTGGCTGTCGGGTATATCACCTGGCGCTTCAGCCCGGGACTCCCCTGGGAACCTCAGACCTTCGGCCAGGGCATGAGCTGCATGATGTCGGACACAATGCTGGCTCTTCCAACCCTCGTAATCACCATCTGGCTGATCGTCAGGGCCTTTCCTGTTCGAGCATGGATGGCCGGAATGTTGGGCGGCGCCGGAGCGGCCATCGCCTCGGACGCCATCACCCACCTTCGATGTCCGGTTTCCGATATGCGCCACGTCTTGATGTGGCACACCGGGGCGGTCATCTTGATATCTGCTGCCGGCGCCCTCGCCGGATACGCCTGGGGCCGCTGGAGAACTTGATCGACTCCGTTATACTGGATCAGAGTTCCGATTCAAGCAGGAGGTCCCCAAATGGTTCCAGTCGATGAGACAGACCAAGCCCGCCAACTGGACGACCTCAAGAAACGAATTGATCAGTTGGAGTTTGAGCGCGCCCAACTGAGGGAAAAGACCAGGACCGATCCCTATCGTGAACTGTTTGAGCGATCGGCCGACGCGATCTTGATCATCAAGGGCGGCCAATTCGTCGACTGCAATCAGGCGACAGTCGACATGCTGCGATTCGACAGCCGCGATCAGGTTTTGCAGACCCACCCCTCGGAGCTTTCTCCACCGACCCAACCCGACGGACGGGACTCACGAGAGAAGGCCGACGAGATGATCGCTCTCGCTTTCGAGCGCGACAATCACCGCTTCGAGTGGGACCACCGACGAGCCGACGGCGAGGTCTTCCCGGTCGAAGTTCTTCTGACAGTGGCCGTAGAGAATGACGAGAAAATCCTCCACACTGTCTGGCGTGACATCACGGAGAGAAAACAACTGGAGGAACAGCTCCTGCAATCCCAAAAGATGGAGGCGGTCGGCCAACTGGCGGGAGGCATCGCTCACGATTTCAACAACCTCCTGGTCGCCATCATCGGCCACAGTGACCTCCTGGAAATGGGCCTCGAGGACCGGCCCGACCTCCTTGGGCGGATCCATCAGATCCAACGGGCGGGTACCCGAGCAGCGGCCCTGGTTCGGCAACTTCTGGCCTTTTCGAGGAAACAGCGGGTTCACCAGCGGGTGATCGACCTCAACGCCCTGCTCGTCGACCTCGAACAGCTCTTGCACAGACTGATCGGAGAAGACATTCGCCTGCTTGTCGTTCCTGCCGATGAAACCATGAAGATCAAGGTCGATCCCGGTCAGATCGAGCAGGTGATCGTCAACCTGGTCACAAACGCCCGTGACGCCATGCCCGAAGGCGGCGTCATCGATGTGGAAATCAAGCCTGTCACGCTGACCGAAACACCACCGGGCGCCTCCTTGTCGATCGAACCGGGACGTTTCGTTAAGCTGTCTATCCGCGACACGGGCGCCGGAATGGACGAGGAGACGATCAGCCGTGCCTTTGAGCCCTTTTATACGACCAAGGAAGTCGGCAAAGGTACGGGCCTCGGCCTTTCAACTGTTTACGGCATCATCCGGCAGGACCACGGCACCATCGTGGTCTCAAGCGCGAAGGATCACGGAACCACCCTCGAGATCTTCTTCCCAATCGCGGCCGGACCGCTCTCGGTTGCCGAGAACACCTCGAATCATAAGGCTTTTGGCGGCAGTGAGACAATCCTCGTTGTCGAAGACGAAGAAACGGTCGCGTCGCTGGTGACCAACGTACTCGAAGCCAGCGGCTACACCGTTCTCAATGCCCAAGACGGACTGGATGCCCTTGGAATCTGGGAGTTGAACGAGGGGCCGATCGACATGGTGTTAACCGACGTTGTCATGCCCAACATGGGAGGTGTCGAGCTGATCCAGGCGCTCAAGGAAGAAGGTTTCTTGCCCAAGGTCTTGTTCATGTCAGGCTACGCCAGCCTGACGCCCAACCGTTTGGCTAGCCTCGCCAACGAGGCGCCCCTCATCAAAAAACCCTTCAGTCCAAAGCAGTTGATCGAACGGGTCCAAGAGGTTTTGAACGGGATTTAGCATGCAGCTGAGCTGAGACCTGCCCGGCCGAGCCTGACCCATGTATGATCATTTCGCCGGCTGATGATTACGACTGTGTTTGTTCATTCCCTGAGACGAGTCTTATCGCTGTTGGTAGTACTGACGACGGGGGTCGCCTGCGGCCTCCCCGGAGACTCCTCCCTCGATGGGCGCCCGGGCGAGACGGCCATGCTCAGTCGGCGCGGCCATCTCGAGCGGCGCCTCGTATTGACGGGAACCCTCGAAGCCGTCAAGAATACAATGGTGCAAGCGCCGCAGACCACTGAACAGCGGATCACTCTCCAGTGGCTGGCTCCAGATGGATCCGAGGTACGACAGGGAGACCCCATCGCGGAGTTTGATTCTTCCCCTTTCTCGCTTGCCCTTGAATCCGGTCAGAACCAGGTTCTAGTCGCCAAACGGACACTTAACCGCCTCAAAAAACAGGCCGACGCCGACGCCGAAGAATCTGAAATCCTGCAGGAGCGAGCACAAACAACCTTCGCCAAGGCGGAGTTGGACGCCAAGGCGCCACCGGACCTCCGAAGCCGCCAAGAATACGAAAAGGCCCAACTGGCCGTCGAACAGGCCCACACTGCACTCCTCAAGAGCGAGCAGGATCGCACGGCCCAGAGATCGGCCTCGGCAACTCGGATCAAGACACAGGAGCAGGACCTGATCACTGCCCGGCGAGAGCTTAAGCGGGCCGAAGAAGCAGTCTCGGTCGTCCGCCTGAAAGCGCCCACCGACGGTATCCTGGTCATCGCCGATCATCCTTGGGAGGGACGCCGTATTCAGGTGGGCGACACCCTATGGACCGGCTTGGCCGTCGCCAAGGTCCCCGATCTTTCTCATATGAGGGTCCGGGCCATCCTCTGGGACGTCGACGACGGCGCGCTGACCACTGGCATGAAAGCTCGCTGTACGCTTGATGCGGTGCCAACCCGTCATTTTGAAGGCCGAGTGGCGGATATTACACCGGTCGCACAGGAGGCTCGGAGGTTCTCGCTCCGAAGAGGATTCAACGTGGTTATCGACCTCGACATGGTCGATCCGGAGATCGCGCGCCCCGGAATGTCTATTCACGTCGATATCGCTCTGCCCGGCCCGGACGGCGCCGTCCTGATTCCACGTTCATGCCTGATCTTTGACGGCGCCAAGACCTTCGTCTCCCTGGGGGACGGGACACGGCGCGAGGTGTCTCTCGGGCCGTGTTCCGCTCAGGAGTGTGTGGTCGATTCGGGCCTCGAAGCAGGCGTCGAACTGAGGCGTTCATGAGCCTTCGACGCACCGCCGCCGTGGCCGCCGTTGGGGCAACCCTGGTTGTGGGCCTGTGGGTGATCCAATCGATTGTGACCGGCGACGCCGACGACCTCGTCATCGTAAAGACCGGAACCCTGGTTTTCGGTGTCGAGGTCACAGGAACCCTGCGAGCCGTCGAGTCCTCTCAGATCGGACCACCTCAGATTCAACACCTTCATCGTTTCAAAATCTCGATGATGACCCCCGAAGGCGAAAG
>CBDTUG010000209.1:0-4468 GCA_965363555.1 uncultured Thermoanaerobaculia bacterium | reverse complement strand
CGGCCTTCGGGAGCGCATAAGAACCGACGCCAGGACGAAGGCCTGCCGAGCCGACAGGCTCGGACCCGCGAAGCGGTTAGCGTGGGCTGAAGGTGGCCGTAGGCGCAACGACTGTCGATCGCCCCCGCTCGGTGCATTTCCCGGAGGGGTTTGGCTGCGGAAATTGGGAGGAAGTCGCCCCTCCGGAAAATGACCTCGGCGGCCTACGGCTTGGGCCGAGACTCGATTGCGAAAGCCCTCGCCGGGGATTGCCCCACACAGCCTTTCCCGAAGCGAAACCGTTACCGGGAAACCTGCCGGAAGGAAAAGCTGTGTACGGCACGTCCCGTTTTGGGGTGTTGTGCGCCCTTGATATTGTACGTCGGCGTTGGCTGTTCGGTTGCTGAGGTGGTGCCAGTCGCTGTCATCTGAACCTGGCCCTGATGAGGGTGTTTTTGAGCGGTGTTGAGCGGCTATTTTTTGCCCACGCTGGTCGCTTCGCGACCTCCACGGCTCCGCCGTGATCGCCCTTTTGGGCGATGCGCGATGTCCCTACTTCTTAAACAACGCGTCAAAGGCGGATCTTGCGTCCGTCGGACTGCTCGTGCCCTCTTCCATCTTTGGCCGGGTTGATTTGAGGTTTCGAACCGACTTGGGTTCGAAAAGACCACATTGATTGGCTTTGGTTTTGCTCTCGACTCGAGCCTCGAGGGGCTTCCGGCATTCGAAGCGTGAACCGGTGTTGAAGAAGGTGCAGTTGCAACAGCTGTGGAGCGCCGAGCCGCAGGATGGGCAGTTTGTTGCTTCGGAAATCTGTGGATCCTTGATTTCGGTTCCGCATCGGGCACACTTGAACGTGGCCTCGGCCGGCGCGCCAACACCACGGCCTCGGGGGGCGCCGTCAAGTCCCTGGTATTTTGGGCCGGCCGAGGGGCGGCGGACGTCTCTGTCTCGATCGTCATCATCCTGATAACCACTGTGGCGATATTTTCGGTCGCTCATGATGCTGTCCTTCCGGATTGCCTGCTCATTGGCAGTGTACCTGAGTGGGAGCGGATCCCCGTGTCCGCCCGGTCTACTGAGAAGCCCCGGTCCACGCAGGCGAGTGACTCGAGCCTATGTCGGTCAGTTGATGGGGCGCGCCGGCGGAGTCGGTGATGAAGATCTGGGGCTCTCCTGTGCGGCTGCTCTCGAATGCGATCATCGAGCCGTCAGGCGAAAATGTCGGACTTTCGTTGCTTCCTGGGCCGGGAATGACGGTACGGTTTCCATTGATGATGTCGACCGTCGCGAGCTGAAAGACTCCGCCGATTTTGGTCGTGCAGACGATCCTCATGCCGTCTTCGGAGAATGTTGCCTCATCGTGGAAACCGCCTCCGAAGGTCAGACGACGGACGTTGGTGCCATCGGCGTCCATCTGATAAATCTGTGGTGAACCGGATCGGGCCGAGGTGAAGGCAATTTGCCGGCCGTTGGGCGCCCAGGTCGGCTGGGTGTCAATCGCTTTTGCGGTCGTCAGCCGCTGAGCGGCGCCCCCCTCAATCGGCATGCGCCAGATGTCGACGTTGCCGTCGATACTGGAGGCAAAGGCGATCGTTTTGCCGTCGGGCGAAAACGCCGCCGACGAGTTGACTCCACCCTTGTCCCACAGGAGCTTTAAATAGCCCTCTGCCGGTGTCAGCAGGTAGAGGGCCGGCGTTCCCCTGAGAAAGGAGGTGAAGACCAGATGCTGTCCGTCGGGCGACCACACGGGCGCCAGGGCGATCGAGCCGTGCTTGGTCAGCTGCCTTGGTTCAGCGCCGTCCCAATTCATCATCCAAAGTTCGGGGTGGCCGGAGCGATCGGAGACGAAGGCGATTCTGGACAGGAAGGGCCCCGGCCTGCCGGTAAAAGCCTGGACCAGTTCGTTGGCGATGGTATGGGCCGCGACTGAGGTTGCCGAGATGCCTGCGCGATACCTTTTGGCAAAGGCCAGGTCACCTGAGACCAGATCCACCAGGCGGGCCTCAACGACCACTTGGCCTCCAGCTTTGACGATAGTGCCGGTTAGGAGAAATTGTGCGCCGATCGCACGCCAGCGCTGGTGGAGGACATCAGGCCTGGGGTCGTCCTCGACCAGGGAGTAGAGCCGTGGATCGACGACGGCGATTGGCGCCGCCGCACGGAGGTCGGCGTCGAGTGTTTCCTGAAAGGGTTTGGCGACATCGATTGGGGTTCCCGGCAGGATCAAAAGGGGAGGCGTAGCGACGGCAACCCGGCGCAAACCGGGTTGGGTGATTTCTAAATAGAGGTCATCACTCTGTGCGGCGGCTGAAGAAACGACCAGGACCAAAAGGCCCAGGAGCGCCAAGAATCGAGTGGTTTTGATCAATATCATTCGTGACTCCATAGTGTCATGCCGATCACCCATTGTTGGCGAACCTCAGGTGCACGGTCAAACTTGATTTCAGGTAGGCCGGAGGCAGAGGCGGCAAGGGGTTGGCGGCATACAGGGCCCGTAGGATGGCTCGATCAAAGGTCGGATAGCCTGAACTCTCCTCCAGTGCGATGCCTTTGAGTTTTCCGTCGCGGAGAATTGTGAAGCGTGCCCGGGCGGCGGTGCCAAGAGGGACCGGCGGTTTGTACCAACGGCTTTCGATCAGGGCCAGCATGCGGTCAATGTAGTAGGTGAACTGAAAATCCGAGGGAATGCCCGGTTCTCCCCGGGCATCGCCATTGCCCCCAAGACTGAGTCCTCCCCTGCCGGCCGCACCTTGGGCTGGAGCCTGGGGTGGGGGTGTTGGAGCGGGTGTGTTTTTGGCGCCTATGGCCGGCATGGCGTTCTCGCTGGCTTGAGGCTGTGGGTCTTGCTGCGGTTTGACCGGGGCCGCCGTTGTTTTGGGCGCCGGAGTTGCCGCCGGCACGGCGGTGACCTCTGGCATTGGCGTTGCTACAGGCCGGGGTCGGGCAGCCGGTGCCGACGGACGTTTTTGGGGTGTCGGTGGTCGAATCAGCCGGACCGATACCGTTGGGAGAAGGGCAGCCCGTGGGCCGGGCTTGTACATTCCAATCAAGAACACCGCCGAGATCAGGCCTGCGTGGAGAACCAAGGCCAAAACCATAAACGGCAAGAGTCGTGGTCGGTGCCGCTCAATCTCTGCCAGAGTCCGAGATACAGGGTCCACTCACTGCCCCTCTGGTCTGGTGACCATTCCGATCTGTTCAACGCCGACTGAGTGGAGGACGGCCATTACCCGAATAACCTCGCCGTAGGGAACCGTTTCATCAACCTTGAGATAGACCGGTCGAGCCTGGCCCCCGAGGAGGGCGCCGATGCGATCAGGCAGTAATTGCAGATGGATGGGGTCGTCGCCGATCAGGATCACGCGGTCGGATGTGATGGTCAGAACTAGTGGCTCCGGGCCATCCTCAGCAAGACCCGGGGCGTTCTGCTTCGGAAGGTTGACCTTGAGACCCTGGGCCAGCATCGGTGCGGTGATGATGAAGATGATCAGCAACACCAGCATCACGTCAACCAACGGTGTGACGTTGATCTCGGCCAGGTCTTCGAGGTCGGAAGAAGAAACTCGTCCGGCCATCAGGTGAAGTTCCTTTCGACCAGATTGAGAAACTCAAGCGTGAAATCGTCCATCAGCCTGTTGAGCTTACGGATCTTCGCCAGAAGGTGGTTATAAGCAACCACTGCCGGAATGGCTGCCAGCAATCCGGCTGCAGTATTGACCAACGCTTCCGCGATGCCGGGCGCAACCGTCGTAATCGACGTAGAACCCGTGGCGCCGATCGCCATGAAGGTGTTCATGATGCCCCAGACCGTGCCGAAGAGACCGATGAACGGGGTGGCGCTCGCTGTCGTCGCCAGGATGGGCAGGGCGCGCTGAAGACGTTCCCTCTCGGCCCCAACCGCACGTTCGAGGGAGCGCGAGACATTATCGAGGCTGCGAATGCGGTAGACGCCTTCACTGCCGGCGGCCTTCTGTGCCGCCTTGATCTGGGTCTCGAGCTCCGTATAGCCTGCCTGAAACATCGAAGCCAGGGGCGAGTCTCGATGGGTGGCGATTGACTGGGCGACGTCATTGAGCCTTGCGGCGTTCCGAAAGCCCTTGAGAAAGCGCTCCGAGGCCCGTTTTGCTGCCGCCAGCTCTCTCCATTTTGCCAGGATCACGGACCACGAACCCAAAGAAAAAACCACCAAGACGATCAGTACGATCTTGGCGATCCAGCCGGTCTGAAGAAAGAACTTGAGTATTTCCACGGGGGCATTGTAGCGAACTTCCTGTGGGGTCGGGTGAGCCACTGCTTTTTACGGGCGACACCGGGACGCAGCTGATTTCGGAGTCCGGGAGTCAGAAATGGTCGGCCCCAACGGTTGACAGGTGATGGGTCGTGAGCTATAAAACCCGGACCTGGAGTGCCCAGGTAGCTCAGTCGGTAGAGCAGCGGACTGAAAATCCGCGTGTCCGTGGTTCAATTCCGCGCCTGGGCACCACTC
>CBDTUG010000208.1:0-4482 GCA_965363555.1 uncultured Thermoanaerobaculia bacterium | reverse complement strand
GACTATGGGCAACGGCATTGCCCAGGTCGCCGCCCAAAGCGGTTTCGAAGTCGTCATCATGGACATCAACGCTGAGGTTCTCGAGAAGGGCATGAGCAACATGAGCCGGTCCCTCGATCGCCTGGTCAAGGCCTATGCCAAGAGCGAAGGCGCCAAGGGCATTACCGAAGAGGCCAAGAACGAAGCGCTGGGTCTGCTGTCAACCGCCACTGAGCTGGCCGACCTGGTCTCCTGTGATCTGATCATCGAGGCGGCGCCGGAAATCCCGGAACTCAAAGAGGGCATCAACCGAAAATTGGCAGAGTTGGGCTACGACAAGGTCCTGGCAACCAATACCTCAGGCATCTCGGTCACCCGTCTGGCCGCCGCCTACGGCAAGCCCGATCTCTACATGGGCATGCATTTCATGAATCCGGTACCGATGCAAAAAGGTGTTGAGATCATCCGGGGCCTGGGCACCTCGCAAGAGACCTACGATCTGATCGTCAACCTCTGCCACGACATGGGCAAGATTGAGATTCCCGCAGAAGACAAGGCCGGGTTTGCGATCAACCGCATGTTCGTGCCCTTCGTCAACGAGGCGATCCGAGTGGTCGAAGAGGGCATCGCCGGTGTCGAAGATGCCGACAAGGTCACCCTGTGCCTGGGTCACAAGATGGGCCCCTTGATGACGGCGGACTTCGTCGGTCTCGACGTCATGGTCTTCATCTGCAACGTGCTGGAAGAGGAGTTCGGCTCGTTCTACAAACCGACATCCCTGCTCAAGCGCCTGGTCGAATCCGGCCAGTTGGGCGCAAAATCAGGCCGCGGCTTCTACGTCTGGGAAGGCTACAAGCCCGTTGGTATCAATCCTGACGTTGCCCGCTATCGCATCGGCTGAGCACCCAGTTTCAACCACTACACTCAACCCGCGGCGCTCCGGCGCCGCGGGTTTTTCCTAAAGAACTTTTCAATCTTGATTTCGTCTTCTATTCGAGGAGGGCGTATGCATTTCAAGATTTTCAGGATTGTCACGGTGGCTCTGCTCATCTCTGGTGGGATTTTGACGAATTTGGTTCAGGCCTCTGAACTCGAAGATTCCGATGACCACAGGGCTATCTCAGCAGTCATAGAAGCGATCGATGCGGATATTGCTAAGAACAATCTCGAAGCTGCCCTTACATATTTTGACGGGGAAAACCAGGAGTTTTTGGACAAGATCAGTATCGATATCGGCAATATGCTCAAACTCGAAGAGTTGGAATACGGCCGGCGGATCACAGGTGTCGAGGTCATGGACAACACGGCGACGGCAGTAATATTCGAGAAGAAATCCTATTCAAAGTACGAGCGAGGCCACACTGACGTCGCGTGGCAAACGATCGGGTTTGTGCGGCGAAAAACTGAGTGGAAGGTCTCCTCCATCGCTGACCGCGATTACTTTCAACCGAGTTTCACGGACTTGTCGATCGAATTGCATCCCGATAATCACCATCTGACTGCGGTTGCCCGACTGGCTCTCACCGTGACCCAAGGCGGGGAGGACAACCTCATCCTGTCTTTGAACCGAGGACTGTCGATCGACTCGATCACCCTCGCCAATGGGGAGGAACTCTCGTTCGAACGTTCCAATCTAGCCGTCGTCATCCCGTGGCCCTCGCTACTGGCCGGCAATGAAGCGCTGTCGATCAACGTCGTGTTCAGCGGCAATTTCTTCAACGAGTTTGAGGAGGTGGGCTACTCCCTGGTCAACGTCGGACCCGAGGGTTGTTTCGCAAACTTCGTCACCCACTGGTATCCCCAAGTCAACGGACGGTTGACCAAAACCCTTGGGCGCATTGCCTACACCGTGCCCGAAGAACTGACGGTCGCTAGCATCGGGAGACTCGCAACCCAGGGTGTTGTCGGGGACCGGACGACCTACGTGTACGACGTCACCTCTGCTATGGATTTCACCTTCAACGCCAATAGGTTCTTCCATCAATCAAAGGTCGTGGACGGGGTTCAGGTCAATGTTTTCTTCCTCTCCGGCGGCCAAGAAAAGGCTGATCTCTACTCAACAAAGGCGATGGAGATCATCTCGTATTCGAAGGAGATCTATGGCATCTTCCCTTTCGATAGCTACAGCATTTCAGAAGTTCCGCCGGAGATTACCGGAGAGCTGGGCGGCTCAGGCGGTCAGGGTCTCAATTTCTATCCCAGAGGTGGTCTCAACGAAGAGACTTTTAATTTCCCGTTAATCGCCCACGAATCCGGCCACATGTGGTGGGGATCCTGGGTCCTGAGCAAAGACGATCCGATGATCGACGAAGGGTTTTCGCAACTCAACGCGGTACTCAATATTCGGCATTTCCTTGGCGAGAAAGCGATGTGGGACTTCATCAAGAACGGTACGGCCGAGTATCCACAGTCGGCACGCCTCTATTTCACGTTTTTCGGCAACGGCCGCAACGACGCACCCATCGGGGTGTACGACGAGGACCAGAAAACCGAGCTGAACAGACTCGCCTACACCAAGGCTTTCGTCGTCTATGCCATGTTGATGGAAGAGGTCGGCCACGAGACCTTCATGCGCGGAATCAGGCGAATCGTTGACGAATACGGGAACCAATATTTCGATCTTAAGGCGTTCAGAGAAATCATGGAGGGCGAGAGTCAACAGGACCTTGGCGTCTTCTTTGATCAATGGTTTCATAGAACCGGCGCCCCAGAGTTTGACCTCGAATTCAAGGTCACCCCGGACGGCGAGGCGTTTTCAGTGACCGGCAAAATCACCCAGCTTCGAGAGCTCTACTCGGTCAACGCAGAGGTGGTTCTGGTATTCGGAGACGAGCGTCTGATTAAAAAAGTCCTAGTCACTGAGAATGTAACGAATTTCACCTTCGTTGCTCCTAACAAACCGACCGCGGTCGTTTTCGATCCCAACTACAAGATCCTGCGTTGGACTGAAGAGTTCAAGGCGGGAAGCCTGCTCGGAGAGAGCCGTAGATTGAACCACGAGGGCAAACCGGAACAAGCACTCCAGGTCCTGTCTGATTTTGTAGAGACCTATCCAGACAATCGGGAAGGGCTCTTTCGCCTGGCGGCCACATTGATCACACTCGAACGGCACGAAGAGGCGAAATCCCACCTCGAAACCGTGGTCAATAACTACAATGATGAGAGTTTCACAATGGCAGATTGGTTCGTGCCACTCAGTCACCTGGAACTGGCAAAGGTCTTCGAGCAACTCGGCGATGAGACCAAGGCCGAACAGCACTATGAACGGGTCCTCGATTACCCGAATGTGGACAGCTCCCACCAGGCGGCCACCAAAGCAATGAAGGCTGATTAACTGCATCTGCTCTTTGCGGATGGGTCAAAATTCATCTGAGAGCGGTTCAAAAACTACGACCGGAAAGGGCCTTCCTCCCTTCGGTCAGTCTTTTTCTGGATCCGCTCTAAGTGGCTGGCGGGATTCCTGCGATAATAGGTATTCGGAGGCCCGAATGAAAATCTCTCGATATTCATTGATGACGATGGCTGTGGTTTCCCTGGCAGGGTTTACATTCACATTCTTGGCCTCGGCATGTCATGCCCAGGTAGATTCGACCACGGCCCCAAGCCGGGAGATCTCCAGCAGAGGAGATCTGACGATTGAAGAACAATCTCTCACCGCGTTGTTTCGTGAGGCATCTCCATCGGTCGTATACATCACCTCGATCGGCCTGAGACGCGATTTTTTCAGCTTCCGAGCGATGGAGATTCCTCAGGGAACCGGGTCTGGATTCATCTGGGATGACAAGGGCCATATCGTTACCAATTTTCACGTGATCCAGGACGCCAGGCGGGCGGAAGTGACCCTTGCCGATCAATCCTCCTGGTCTGCAGAATTGGTCGGGTACGCTGCCGAAAAAGATCTCGCCGTCCTTCGAATCGACACACCTCCCGAAAGGCTCAAGGCCCTCCGACTGGGCGCCTCCCATGATCTTGAGGTCGGCCGAACGGTGTTGGCCATCGGCAACCCATTTGGCTTCGACCAGACTCTGACGACCGGCATCATCTCGGCGCTGGGGCGAGAGATTTCCTCGGTGGCTGGGCTTCCCATTCGGGATGTCATCCAGACCGATGCTGCAATCAACCCAGGGAATTCCGGCGGGCCGCTATTGGACTCCGCCGGACGGCTGATTGGGGTCAACACAGCCATCGTCAGCCCATCAGGAGGTTATGCGGGTATTGGATTTGCCATTCCTGTCGATACGGTGAATTGGGTCGTTTCCGATCTGATCAATTTCGGCAAGATCCAACGACCGACCATCGGCGTCGAATTGGCGCCGGACTCCGTCAGCCGTAGGTTCGGGTTGGAGGGCCCTTTGGTTCTGCACGTGACGCCCGGCAGTGGGGCGGAACGCGCCGGTTTCCTGGCAACACGGCGCAATCGTCAGGGTCGGATTCTGCTGGGAGACGTCATCGTCGCTATCGACGGAGAACGCATCAGGCTGAGCGGCGGGTTGGGCTTGGCCC
>CBDTUG010000207.1:0-4514 GCA_965363555.1 uncultured Thermoanaerobaculia bacterium | reverse complement strand
GTTTCATCGTAAACATCGGTCGTTGGGTTTAGGGGTCTAACTATGTAATTCGATTGCAAGAGCGCAACCTAGTTATCGGCCGGTTGCGAGGTTGCTCGGGTCTTTGTTTCCCCATATCCCAAGCCTACAACAGGTTACGATGTCCGTCCACGCTTCAGTCGAAAGATCCCACGAAAACAAATATTGCAGTCAACGGTGCTTGTTGAGGTCCTGGCGACAGCGTCCGGCACGCTGGATGTGAGAGGGTTCCCGCTGCTATTGGAAAACGGGCACGGCACGCCGTGGCCCCTACGTGGTCGCGGTCCCTGACGCTGACGACCACCCCAAATTCCAAGAGCACACTCTCGGCGGGACGTGCCGGGCATGGGATTCTCCGTCAGGCAGGCCTCCCACCTACGAAGGTGCTGCGAAGAATGCCTTGCCGGGCAATCCACGGGGGCCACGTCAGCAATCGAGTCTCGGCCGACGCCGCAGGCCGCCGAGGTCATTTCCCTCAAGGGCGAGGTCCTCCCGATCCCGACTCCGTCGCCCTTGAGGGGAAATGCACCGAGCGGGGGCGCGAAGCGGACCCGAAGGCCGGGTTTTTAAAACAGGAAGGCCGGGAAAGCCGGACCTGGCACGATCCTTAAACCATGTGATTCGTCCGTGGGTCGCTTCTACTGCGCTGTAGGCTCGTCGCCGAAATCGTTGGGGTCGAAGCCGTCTTCGGCTCCGGCCTTGGCCATTTCCTGTTTGACGAGGTCCTGGTGCTCAATTTCTTCTTCCCTCAGCTCGGCGAAGAGTTCTTTGACGCCGGCGTCCTGGACCGCGGGAAGGGCACGATCGAAATACTCGAAGGCCTTGATTTCTGCGGCCAGGGCAACCTGGAGCGCTTGTTGAACTGACATGAAAGCTCGGGCCTCATCGAACTCCGGCGCCTCGACATCCCATAGCATCGACCGGTCAACGTTCATCGGCTCGTCACCGAAGAGTTCCTTGCGCCGGGCGCCCAACTCTTCTCCATGCTTGGCCTCGTTATGGGCCATGAAGCGAAAGAATTTGGCAGCTTCTGCGGTGTGGTGGCTCTCCATCTGGGCGGCAAACTCGTTGTAGCGCTCCTGGGCTTCGTCTTCCACCAGGATTGCAAGATCGAGGGCGTCTTTGAGAGAGATTTTTGAAAAGTCGATATCGGTAGTCATCGTTCCTCCTGTGCGGCGGCATGATACACGTCTTTACCGGCCTTTGGGGAACAGGTTGCAGGATGGGTGCAGGGATCAAGGCAAGAACACAGGTTTCTCGCAAAGACGCAAAGAGCGCAAAGGAAACACTGGCGGAGACGAGGGCCTAAAAGGACAAGCACCCGCGCCGATTAGCACAAAGCCACAACCTCAACGACGAAGATCAACTCTTCGCCAGGACTTGGTCATCTCACGGCCTGCTCTTGGTATTGCATCCCCTATCTCTGAAAATGCCATTTGATACGCCCCTTTGGGAAAATTTCTCCCCACAGAATGGCAGTCGACGGGATTTCCTGTCCATGTTCTCTCTCTTTGCGCTCTTTGCGCTCTTTGCGAGAGAATCGTCCGCTGTGTTTTCCGCTGCGCCCCTCAACCGCGGGCGAGGATGACACCGCGCTGGGAGCTTTCAACGAAAGCGAGGACCTGATCGACATCCTGTTGACCGGCCAGCTCTTCTTTGATCTTGGCAACCGCTTGGGTGGTATTGAGCTTGGGGTTGCGCATGATCCGCCACATGGCGGTCAAGGCCTTCCGCCGATCCTCCGCAAACCCCTTACGCTCCAGACCAATTGTATTCGGCCCGAAGCACCGAGCCGGCCGGTTGCCGACGATCTTCATGAACGGCATGCTGTCCTTGGTGACAATGCTTCCACCGCCGAGGAACGCATGCTCACCTACTCGGCAGAATTGATGCACGGCGGTCAAGGCGCCAACAGTCGAACCGCTTCCAACCTCGACATGACCTGCCAGGGTCGCGTTATTGGCAAAGATGACCTGAGACCCGACGTGGCAGTCATGGGCGATGTGGGCGTAGGCCATAAATAGGCAATTGCTGCCGATAGTCGTCAGGCCACCACCTCCAGGAGTGCCACGATGGATTGTGACGAACTCACGAAAGACGTTATTGTCACCAATCTCCAGCCGAGTAGGCTCTCCGGCATACTTGAGATCCTGAGGCGGCGCCCCAATCGAACCATGACTCTCGAATCGGTTGTCCGACCCTATTGTTGTGTCTCCCGCCAGACGATTCAGAGGCCCGACGATGCATCGATCGCCAAGCCTGACGCCGGCTTCGATGACGGCCATGGCGCCAATAACGACATCCTCGCCCAACTGTGCCTTTGCATCAACGACTGCGGTGGGATGGATCGTCGTACTCATGACCGATCCGCCATCGCCGACATTAAATCGGCCTCACAGACGAGCTTGCCGTCAACCAAGGCCCGTCCGTGCATCTTGGCAAAGGTCTTTCGAGCATTGATGATCTCGACCTCGAAGACAACCTGGTCACCCGGAACGACCGGTTTGCGGAATCGACAGTTGTCAATGCCGGTGAAAAAGATCAATTTATTCTCCCGACCCTCCACCTGCCCGAGCAGGAGCGCCCCACCGGCTTGAGCCATCGCTTCGACGATAAGAACGCCCGGCATCACTGGATGGCCCGGAAAATGACCCTGAAAAAACTGCTCATTGAAGGTCACGTTCTTGATCGCCCGGATTGTGGTTTCGGTGACCTCCAATATCCTATCCACCAGAAGGAAAGGGTATCGGTGGGGCAGAATCTCCATAATCTCCCGAACATCAATCATCGTCATTCTCCAGTTCCTTCAGGCGCTGTTCCAACTCCTTGAGTTGCTGCCGCATTCGTGCCAGCCGGGCCACACCTGCCTGCGACCGGGTCCATTCACCTCGGGGTCTCGCCGGAATACCGGAAACGATGGCGCCCGGCGGCACGTCTTTGAATACCGCGGTCTTGGCGGTGATCTGGGCTCCATCACCGATGTTGAGGTGGCCCGCAGTACCGGCCTGACCGCCCACGACGACATACCGCCCCAATCGGGTCGAACCGGAAATGCCCGCCTGGGAAACCAATATTGACCCTTCACCGACCACGACGTTGTGGGCGATCTGAACCAAATTGTCTACCTTGACGCCCTTGCCGATCCTGGTCTCACCCAGGGTCGCGCGGTCGACGCAGACATTGGCGCCCAACTCGACATCGTCCTCTACCACAACGATGCCCACCTGGGGCACCTTGTGATGAATGCCTTCGACCGTTGCAAATCCAAAACCGTCGGAGCCGATGACAACGCCGGATTGAAAAATGCAACGCTCGCCGATGCGGCAGTCGGTCTCGACCACCACCCGAGGGTGGAACAGGCACTCACCGCCGATTGTCACCCCTGTCCCGATGATACAACCTGGCCCGATAACGGTGCCGGCGCCAATTCGAGTGCGCGCGCCGACGACCGCTTGAGCCCCGATACTGACACCTTCGCCCAGGACCACGTCGTCGAATACCGACGCCGACGGATCAACGCCGGCCTGCGCCTTGAGCCCCGGCATCATCAGCTTCAGGGCTCGAGCCAACATCAAGTATGGTTCGTCACAGACCAGGAGGTTATGCCCAGGCAACCCGTTGGCATCACCAACAAGGACAGCCGTCGCCTCGGTCGTCTTGGCCTGCTCGACATAGCGCGGGTTGTGGAGGAACGACAGATCACCGGGCCCCGCCTCGTCCAGCGGTCTGATCCTGCTGACAGTCGCCGCAGGGTCCCCGACAACTCGCACCTCCAGCCGCCGTCCGAGTTCAGCCAGAGACCACGCCCGCATCGTTGCCGACCTTCGCCTACTGTTCGGTATTGAACCGACGAATGACCTCGTCGGTGATATCTACGCTTTCGTCAGCATAGACCAGCCCGGACTGGAATTTGTTGAAGATCATGGTCATGTTCCGCTCTTTGCCGACCTGATCGATCACCGGGAGGATGCGCTCCTCGAGGCCACCAAGGGCCGACCGGCGGGCCTCGTCCAACTCGCGCTGTGCGTCATCCTGGAACCGCTGCATCTCGATGCCCTTGTCTTCGATCTCCTTGGACAACTCGGCAACCTTGGCTTCGGTCAGGGTGAAACGCTGTTTGGACAACTGCTCACGCAGGGCATCCATATTCTCTTGGATGGCACGCCCCTGGGCGATCTTGGCGTCCTGCAACTTCTGGAGATTTCCCAGAGCCTCCTTGCCGGCATCCGAGTCGGTCACGACCCGTTGGATGTCGATCACCGCAATATTGACTTGTGCCATGCCTGAGGTCGCCACAAGCATTACCACCACCAAAAGGGCCATTTTCACAAAGGTCTTTTTCATCATGTCCTCCTGTTGGGCCGTCCCTCGGCCCTAAAAAGTTGTTCCGATTGAGAATTGAAAGTCACTGGAGTCCTCGAGCGGGTATGGATCTACGACGATGCCGTAGATGAAGCGAATCGGGGCCTGGAAGATCGGCAAGAAGATCCGGAGTT
>CBDTUG010000206.1:0-4525 GCA_965363555.1 uncultured Thermoanaerobaculia bacterium | reverse complement strand
AGCGGTGCGGATGCCTCGCAAATAAATGGAATGAAAGCAGACGCAGTACACTAGAGGGGACGCTGCTTTTTGTTTTCCGACCACCCAGAAATCCAAGAGCGCCCTTCTCGGACGGCGCGTGCCATTCTTGATGTTGTCCCGCGCCGCCCTCACGAATCGAGCAACGATGCGGACAACGTCAAGGGTGGCAACGCTCGGCGACAGCCTCAGCAACCGAATCTCGGCCGACGCCGTAGGCCGCCGAGGTCATTTTACTCAAGGGCGGTGCTCCCCCAATACCGAAACTGCCGCCTCTTGAGGAAAAGCACCGAGCGGGGGCGACCGGCAGTCGTTGCGCCTACGGCGACCTTAATGCGCCCCCGAAGGCCGGGTCCGGAAACCAGATCCGGGACCGAGGCTGCGTCCGCGACCGTGTCCGTCAACCGCGGCGGCGACCGCGCCCGGAGCCACGAAGGTCCCGGTTGTTACCCGTGACATGATTTCCTCCGACCCTGTTCCCGGTCATTTTCAGTATCCGGTATCCACAATTTTCCCCTGCTCCCGCATAATGTCCCCATGACTACCGACGAACTGGTTCGGCTAACCGGCGTTCACCGCGGATTCGGGCGGCGGGGAACGGCACGCCAAGTCCTCCGAGGCATTGACCTGGAGATTGCCCGGGGAGAGCTGGTCTGTCTGACCGGGCGGTCGGGGGCCGGCAAGACGACGCTTCTGCACATCGTTGCCGGGTTGGAGCGAGCGGACGAAGGTGAGGTCCTGCTCGATGGACGGGCCCTCAACGGTCTGAGCGAAAGCGGCCGCGCTCGGCTGAGAGCTCGCACAATAGGCATTGTGTTCCAGGCGTTTAATTTGCTCGACCACCTGACGGTCGGTGAAAATGTCATGCTGCCCGCCGCGTTTCTTCCGGTTTGGAAGGAGTCGGCTCAGAATCGCGCCGAGGAGGTCCTTTCGCTGGTGGGCCTTGGGGACCGGTTTGAGACCTTGCCGCGGGTTTTGTCGGGAGGGGAACGGCAACGCGTCGCACTGGCGAGGGCCCTCTTTGCCCTGCCGTCGTTGTTGATCTGCGACGAGGTGACAGCCAACCTGGACCTCGAGACTGCAAGGGAGGTCGTGGCTTTGATCGAAGAGCTGAGGCGCGAGCAAAATATTGCCGTGCTGGCGGCCACCCATGACCAGGCGCTGGTTCAGTTGGCGGATCGTCGATTGAGCCTTGAGGATGGTCGAATTCAGGAGGACTGCGAATGAGAAGGGCTGGAAGACCACGGCTGTTGATGATCGACCTCAGGCGTTCGTGGGGCCAGCTTCTTTCGGCCGGTCTGGGGGTCGGTCTGGCCGCTGCCGTTCTGACCTTCTTGATTGGACTCGGGCGGGGTATTGAGGAAGCTGTCCTCGGAGGGTTGACGCCATCGGATCAGATCGAGGTGGCGGCTCAATCCAGCCACGTTGATCTCGGCCCGCTTCGAATGGCCTTGGGTTCGGATGTGCTCGGCGCCGAGGATCTGGAAAAACTTCGAGGCATCGAGGGTGTGGCATCTGTCTGGCCGAAAGTAGGCCTTGCCGTTCCGGCGGTCGCGTCGGGAGGGGCCGGTCTGCTTGGCCAAACCCTTGTGACCGAATTGGCGGTCGAGGGCATCGATCCCGAGTTGCTGGCCGGGGAGATTGGTTCGGATTATTCATTCATCGCCCGGACTCCACCCGGCGCACTTGCGGTGTCTTGTCGGAGCGATAGTGATTGCGAAAATGGTGAGTATTGTCTTGATGCCCCCGAACGATGGGGTATTTGCCGGCCTCCCGTACCGGTGGTCGTATCGACAAAGCTCATTGGGTTGTACAACGGGTCGATCAGAAGGGCCTATGGTCTGCCCCGATTCAACCCGGATGCTGCCCTGGGTTTGGGCGCCGATGTTCAGTTCGGAGCTTCGTCCTTTTCGGCCTCGTCTCGAAAAGGTGTGCTTCGAGATCGCCTGCAATTGGTGGGGTTCTCCAATCGAGCCATGGCGTTGGGGGTGACTCTGCCGCTGGAAGAGGTACGCAGGCTCAATCGCTTTTTTGGCGATGGTGACCGCGAGGGTGGGTTCGATTCGGTCACTCTTGGGCTCGAATCCGGACGGTTCCTGGGAACGGTCACCGCGGCGGTCAAGGAAAATGGCTACAGGATCATTGAGAAGGATGTGGAGAGGATGGCTGCCGCCGTCGCCGTTGCGACCCTTGTTATGGCTCTGGTGGGGTTGGCTGTTGTTGGGGTCAGCGTCCTTGGGGTCATTCATACCTTTGCCCTGCTTGTGGATGGAAGGCGGCGGGAAATCGGCATCCTTCGCTCGATAGGCGCCTCCGGGCTGGACGTGTCTTTGCTGTTCCTCAGTGAAGCCGCTCTGGTTGGTTTGGGTGGGGGAGTGGTGGGTGTTGCCTGCGGAGTTTTCCTGGGGCGGATAACCGACGTCCTCTTTTTGAGTTCGTTGCCTTCTCTGCCGTTGGTCCCCGAGACGTTATTCGTTTTTTTGCCAGGTTTGTTGGCCGCAGTGATTCTTCTGACAATCGGTGCGGCCGTTGGTGGCGCTGCTCTCCCTGTATGGATGGCGCTTCGAACTCGCCCCGGTGAAATGTTATAAAAACGAGAACGAGTCTTTATATTTAAAATAGGACTAACTGAGACAACATCTTGTTTAAAAAGAAATAATTTGACATTTGTGAATTGATCCACCTAGAGTTCTCTTAAGGCAAAGTTGCCACAAGCGTGCGAAAAAGAAAAGGAGGATGCCATGGCTCGGATGGATCTATGGGAAGCGCCGTCGATGGAGCCTGTCGGCGAAGGCGTTGATCGAAGAGATTTCACGAAGGTCTGCCTGATGGCGGCCGCAGCGGTAGGCTTGTCGAATTCGGCGGGTCTGAAGATGGCGGAGGCTGCGGAGCAGGGCCTCAAACCATCGGTCATCTGGTTGCACTTTCAAGAGTGCACCGGCTGTACGGAAAGCCTTCTCCGGACATCCGCGCCCGGTTTGGCCGAACTGATATTGGACTTGGTTTCGCTTGATTACCATGAAACCTTGTTCGCGGCAGCGGGCCATCAGATCGAGGATGCACTTCACCAGGCGATGGAAGCCAACGCGGGCAAATTTATTTGCGTGGTTGAGGGCGCCATTCCAACCAAGGAGAACGGTATCTACTGTCAGATCGGCGGTAGAACCGCCATGGATATTCTCCAGGACGTAGCCTCGAAGGCCGGTGCGATCGTCTCGATCGGGTCGTGCGCCTCGTGGGGTGGTATCCCGTCGGCGGCGCCCAATCCGACAGGTGCAGTCGGAGCTCCGGAGATTCTTCCTGACAAAACGATCGTGACGATCCCGGGCTGTCCTGCGAATCCTTACAATTTCCTGGGAACCGTGCTCCAGTACGCGACCTTCGGAACTCTTCCCGAATTGGATGACAAGGGCCGTCCGATGTTCGCCTACGGTCGGACAATTCATGAGCACTGCCCCCGCAGGGCGCACTTTGATGCGGGTCGATTCGCCAGAGTCTATGGTGACGAAGGCCATCGCCTGGGCTATTGCCTGTACGCCCTAGGCTGCAAGGGCCCCGAGACGCATGCCAACTGTTCGGTGGCTCATTTCAACGAACTTCCCGGAGCCTGGCCGATCGGCATCGGCCATCCTTGTTTCGGTTGCACCGAGCAAGGCGTCGGTTTCACCAAGTTCGTTCATGAAGCGGCGACGCTCCCCGATGGGGCGCATCCGCCGATAAATCCTGATCATGGGCCGACTAACGCCGGTTGGTACGGTGTGGCTGGTCTTGCCGCCGGTGCCGCAATCGGCGTCGGCATGATGGCATCGAAGAAGATTGCTGATGCCGGGGAGGAGGAGTCCTCATGACATTTGATCGCCGCAGCCTGCTCAAGGGTGTGGCGGCAGCGGGGGCTGGGGCTGCCGTATCGGCCCTGCCCGTTGAGGCTTCCACACCGAAACCGGAGATTCCGCCGGATGCGTTTGGCATGTTGTATGACGCGACGAAGTGTATCGGCTGCCGAGCCTGCGTCACGGCCTGTAAAGAGGCCAACGCCATGCCGGGAAATCTCTACAATCCGCCCGAAGATCTTTCGGGTGATACCAAGAACATCATCAAGGTCTGGCATCGAGACCAGGTTGACCAGAGTTATATGAAGGCACAGTGCATGCACTGCCTTGATCCCGCCTGTGTGCGGGCATGCATGATCGGATCGTTCCAGAAGCGCGAGTTCGGTATCGTCACCTGGGATCCGACCAAGTGCATCGGATGCCGCTATTGCCAGGTTGCCTGCCCATTTACGATTCCAAAATTCCAATGGGACAAGGCAGCGCCCAAGATTATCAAGTGTGAGCTGTGTAATCATCGGATCAACGACGAGACCCAAAAACCGATGCCTGCCTGTTGCGAGGTCTGCCCCAAGGAGGCAGTCATCGAGGGAGACTATCGGGAGTTGTTGGCCGAAGCGCAACGTCGCATCGAAGAGCATCCGGAACGTTACTACCCCGTAGGCGCACCCAAGATTTAT
>CBDTUG010000205.1:0-4535 GCA_965363555.1 uncultured Thermoanaerobaculia bacterium | reverse complement strand
GCTGGCGTGGGCGGTACGTCGCACAAGGAAACCCGCAGCCTGACGACGAAATTGCGAAAAAGTGCCGTTTCCGGACGGGAACTAGCCCGTCGTTGTTGAGGCTGTGGGATCTGTGGGAAACCCGCAGGGCTTCCCGAGTGACTGCAGGAAACGCGGAGGGTTTTCCGCACTGTCAGGCCCCTGTGACCGCAACAGCAGGAAAGAGGGTCATGAGTTTCCTGATCTTACTCCCGAGAAATCGATCTTAACCCAGAATATTAAAGGACTACCTTTGAGTTTTTGCGCCCATCAAGTTTTGAAGCTCCAGCTCGATACGACCCTGGACACGCTCTCGCCCTGCTAGACTCACGGCCGGAGAATGCTGTTGATTTCTGGCTTGCAACCCTTGTGTTTCAGACGTGTGGTTTCAGCCCGTAGGCTTTTTCATCACAGTTGTTTTCCGGCACTCCTTGTAGGGTTATTTTCCCTGGCCTTGGCACGACCCGCCCTGTGCCAGGATGCGGCGGAGGCCGTTGGGGAACGGACGCCCAACATCCTGATCATCGTTTTGGATGCGCTGCACGCTCCACACATGTCACTCTATGGAAACCCAAAGTCGACAACCCCGTTCCTGGATCGGTTGGCGAAAGAAAACGTGTATTTCGAGTACGCGTTATCCCAGGAGACCTCGACATTACCCAGCGTCATGTCGTACTTCACAGGCATGATTCCCAACCGGCACCTGGATTTGAAAGGACGCCCCTCGATTCCGGAGAACGCCCCGACACTCGCAACGGAGTTCCGGAAGGCAGGGTTCGACACGGCTCTGTTCACGGATAACCCGTTTCTGTCTTCACAAGGCGGAGTTCATCGTGGGTTCGACTCGGCCAAGGTCTACGATTTCCGCTCTGAAGGAAAAAAAGGCGAATACTTCCGGGGAACTCAAACCTCGGAGGAGATGCTCAAGGACGTCAAGAAGTGGATTGGGGCTGCGACCGAGAAGCCCTGGTTGTGTTACCTGCATGTGCTCAGACCCCACAATCCCTACTTCGGGTCGACCTCCTACAACATGCGATTCCAAGGCCCTCCGCAAGTGACGCAGGAACAACTTGCGACCATTGAAAAATACGTTTTGAGCTGGGCCTTCTTGAGGATGCGCGGTGATCGTTCCCGCAAGTTCACTTGCTCTGAGAGCGAACTTTCACGAATCCTTGGCATGTACCACGGGAACTTGAACTACGCCGACACGTACGTCGAACAGCTCCTGTCTTTTCTGAAGACCTCCGGATTCTCGGACGACACCTTGGTGATCGTGACTTCGGACCACGGCGAGAGCTTCATGGAGCATGGAGAGCTCCTTCACGCGACGGAGCCCTATGAAGAGCTCATTCATGTCCCACTCATTCTCGCCTTACCGAGCGATGAGCGATTCTCCGGGAAACACGTGCGCACACCCGTCCAGCTGGTGGACTTGGCACCGACTCTGTACGAGCTCTTCGACCTGCCCTCTCCGGCAGGGCTCAGTGGTGAATCGATCTTGCCGCTGCTCGAGTCAAAGATCCCGAAGCCATCTCTCCGAATGCTCTATTCACAGAACTTCCAATCCGAAACCGTAGCCGTTCGAAAGGGCTCTCTGAAAGCCCTGGTCACGTGGCCGGCCGATACCGAAGCTCCTTCCCGCATCGAAGTCTATGACCTCGACCAGGACGCCGCGGAACTCAACAACCTCGCTGGAAACTTGAAGTCTCTCACCAAGGACCAGCAAGAATTGGTGGCTGAAGCCAAATCGTATTTCCGCACTCAACAAGGAGATGAATCGACTTCGGAAGAATCGGACCTCTCGGACGAGCAGGAGGATCAGCTTCGTGCTCTGGGGTACATCGAGTGATCGACGCACCCCTGAGGGAGCCCTCCCTCGTCGGAATGTTTCTGTGTCCCAATCCCAGATGGATCATCACAACGGCTCTTTCTCTCGCACTGGCGGTTGGCGGCTGTGCCCGGCCAGAGCCGTCAGAGCCGACGGAGTCGGTGGCCGAGCGACCCAATATCCTCCTGATCACCGTCGATACTCTTCGCCCCGATCATCTCTCGATTTACGGTTACACCAAGCACACCACCCCGAATATCGACGAGCTTGCACGCCAGGGTGCGGTCTTCGACAACGCCTACTGCAACGTGACCTGGACGACACCGTCGATGGCCACGACGCTGACCGGGCTGCTCCCGACTCAGCACGGCCTTCGCTCCACCTTCGAACGACTGCCCGAAGACATTGAGACCGTCGCCGAAAAGTTGGCTCGGCAGGGATACAGGAATACCGCAGTGATCGGTTCATATCCCTTGGACTCCATCTATGGGCTGGATCAGGGTTTTGATATCTACGACGACGATTTCACCGTGCCACTGTTTCTTTCGGATGCCGAAACCGTCGAGATCATACCCAGCCAGCGAGGTCGAACCATCCAAGAACAAGAAGAGTTCAACAAGAAGAAAGCATTCGCAAACAGTCGCCGAACAGACGCAGATGTCAGCAACACTGCCATCGGCTACTTGGCGGAGATCGATACAACACAACCCTTCTTCCTCTGGGTGCACTACTTCGGTCCCCATAGCCTGCCGGACATCCGCGAGCACGGCCTCAGGAACCTCCGAAACCACGTTGACACCTACGCCGACAAGGTCCTTCGATCAGACGGGGAAGTTGGTCGGCTCCTCGATCAACTCGAATCGTCCGGCCTTGATGCCAACACCCTCGTGATCTTCCATTCTGACCACGGCGAAGCCTTGGGCGAACACAAATTCATCGGTCACGGTCGTTTCCTATTTGAAGACAACCTCCAGATTCCGCTGATTATCCGCTGGCCAGAGGTCATTCCGGCCGGGAAACGGGTTGATGCCGTCGTCGGCACCATCGATATCGCAACGACAATTCTGGAGGCTGCCGGCGTGCCGGTCGGAAACTCACCGCTCCAAGGCCGATCCGTACTTCCGGCACTTCTCGAAGGAAATCCGATCCGCAACACGCTGTATCTCGAGACCTACATGCCTGCCCACCGCGGCTTTGCCGAAAAGGCAAAACTCCGCAACGGCGAAAAGGTCATTGTTGGAGTGTGTCGCTTTGGTGTTCTCAGGTATCCGTTCAAGCTCGTTGTGACACAGCCCCACGCACTCTTCGACGACCCAAACGAGACTGTAAGTGACGAGCTGGCGTCGCCCTTCCGGAGCACCAAGCTCTTCAACGTAGAGGTAGACCCAGGCGAGGAAGACGATCTGGCCCACCAGGATCTGGAGACCCTGCACGAGCTCGAGACGCTTTTGGATCGCTATCTGCAGGACTCCCGGGCCCCCGACACACCCTCGATCGACCTCTCCGACGAAGAGGGCGAGAAGCTCAGGAGTCTCGGCTATTTGCAGTAGCCCAGTTCTGCTCAGTTGAGGCCATCTGAGGCAGGCGGGACAAGGCCCCCACAATGAGTAAGGTGGAGTTGTGGAAACCGTACCAGTTGCACTCTAGCCGACCATTATTGCTCTCCCCGATAGTTGGAGATTGTGCCCAAAGACGCCCACCCACTGTGTTAGATTGCTTCAAGCGCAAGAGGCTGCACCTTGAGGAGGGCACCCGTCGGTCTCAATGATATCCAACTACCCACCCTTCAATATTCGCCTCATCGACTACCGGGATATCAGCCATCCCGAGGCAGGCGGGGCAGAACGATTCCTGCACGAAATTTTCAGTCGCCTCGCCCGGCGGGGACATCGGGTGCGGCTGCTGGCCTGCACCTACCCCGGGGCTGCGCAGAACGACGAACTGGACGGCATTCATATGGAGCGCCACGGCAGCCGAGCTTCCTTCAACTTCGTGGCTTTGGCCGCATGTCGCCGGTGGTCCCGCAGTGGCGACGGTGACGTTGCGGTTGAAAACCTGTGCAAAATTCCCTTCTTTACCCACAGTCTTGGCGGGGGCATTCCATCCCTGACCATCGTTCATCACCTCTTCGGCAAAACCGTATACCAAGAGACGAATCTGATGACCGGAACCTATGTCCGGGCCTACGAGGCGTTCCTGCCGATGGGCTACCGCCGCGCACAATTGTTGGCGGTCTCCGATTCGACGAGTGCGGATTTGATCGCCCGTGGTATCTGCCCGGAACCAGTGACTCTCATTCACAACGGCGTAGACACCGATCACCTGTGCCCGAAGCCGGGTGTCGCACCCGGATCCCAACCGCGCCTAATCTATCTGGGCCGCCTCAAACGATACAAAAGAATTGACCTACTGATCAGAGCGGCCGCTCACCTGCGGACCGACTGGCCCGGCCTTGAGGTCGACATCGTCGGCCGCGGGGATTACTTGCCGGAACTTCAACAACTCGTCGAAAAACTCGGGCTCAAAGGTTGTGTCAACTTCCGGGGGTTCGTCTCGGAAGAGGAGAAGCTCGATCGGCTGCGACGGGCCCACGCAATGGTCTACACCTCCCCGAAGGAAGGCTGGGGGATAGGAGCGATCGAGGCTTCAGCGTGTGGCGTTCCGGTGGTCGCCTCGGATTCTCCGGGCC
>CBDTUG010000204.1:0-4566 GCA_965363555.1 uncultured Thermoanaerobaculia bacterium | reverse complement strand
ATCCTGGGGGGATGCATCAGGCGCCCCTCCCCGGTCGAAGCGTTTTCGTTGCAGGTCCAGGCGGGCTCGAGACAGCAGGCTTTCGTAGCGGACTTTTTCGGCCATCATGGCCGTCAATCGATCCTGGTCCTCTCCGAAGTTCTGAATCTGAGTGATCTCGTCCTCCAGTTCCCTGAGAATCAGGGCCGTTCGCCACCTCAGTTCGACCTTGGATACTCGAACATCGGCAAAGATGTGGTCTCCGACGTAGAGGATTTCCGCGCCGCTCATGCCGAGGTAGCCTTCGATTCTCATCGCGTCGCCGCCGACGTAGAGGCCGGGGCCGGGGAGAGGCCCGGCGACCGGCTTCAGGAGACCGTCGCTCTGATCAACGATCGAGAACAGCGGCAGAGGGTGGGCAAAGAAGACCGGTTTGCGCGCCTGGAGGATGATCAACTCGAAGAGGTCGCGCCAGGTCATTTTTCCTGGGAGGAAAGGGTCGAAAGCCCACGCCATGACATCGCGCGCATAAGGCCATTCGGCGTTGGAGATCAACATCAGGCGTTTGCCGGCTTCCAGTTGGTCCAGGAGGGCGATCGGCGCCTCAGGGTCGGGCTCGACATAGCGTTCCGGGTTATCGGTAATCTCCTTCTTGATGACGCCTTCGACGTGGGCCCTTTCGACAGTGGATCGTACCCTTCGGTAAAGGTCGGCGTAGCTGTGCACGTTGGGGAAGCGGTCCAACCGGGAGTCGTAGCGGTCAACCAGTTGGGCGTAGAGGCAGCATTCCGAGAGTGCAAACAGGGTATTGAGAAAGATAAATCGTGGCGAAGCCAGATCGACCGGAGTTTGGCGATAGATCTCTCGTTGTTCGTCGAAGTCCAATCTCCGGGTGCCATGTGCAGCCCGAACGACATATCCAAAGCGGTTGGGCTTGACGATGTTCCCGAGTTCGACATCAATCACCAGGCCTCGGATGACCAAATCCCCATTGAACTCCAGCCCGGACACCGGCCAGCCCTCATCAGCCAGGAGTTCCCGCATTCGAGCGTAGGCTCTCTCCTCCCATGCTTCAGTCCGATAGTGGACCAGGGTGTAATCCATATCGTAGCCAATGGCGCCGATCGAGCGGAGGTTGAGCGTTCGGCTGGAGTATATTCGTCGCTCTGGGGGAATGGCGGGACTGTTTGGGTCTTTGCTCATGTCCGCTATGCTACAGGAGTCCGGCCGTGAGAATCTCACAGATTTCCGAAAGCAAGGTGACCGAGAAACGATCCCGTTTCTTGGCGAGAGTATTTCCCGCGTCGTCGTTGGAAGAAGTGCAGGCCGAAGTCAAGGCTGCGCGGGGCAGGGTTCGAAAGGGCCGTCACCACTGCTGGGCCTGTCGTATCCGGGAGGGAGAGAAGTTGGTCGAGCAAGCCCGCGATGACGGCGAGGTCGGTCGCCCGGGCACAGTGATGCTCGAGGTGCTCAGACGAAACGATCTTGAAGGCGGCATCGTCATCTCAAGGCTCTTCGGTGGCGTCAAGCTGGGGGTCGGAGGCGTTTCTCGGGCCTTTCGGCGGGCAGCGGAAGAGGCGGTGGAGAAGCTGGGAAGCAGCAACAGCGGCAGCGGGCACCGATAGGGTCAGGATCAGGGACAGTATCAGCGACGGCGGCAGCGTCGGAGAACACGCCCCTCTCGGACGGGACGTGCCATTCTTCGCATTGTCCTCGAGGTAACCTCCCGCCATAAGTACAGTTGCGGACAATGCATAGAGTGGCAATCCACGGCGAGTGTGTCAGCCAACGAATCTCGGCTGAGGGCAGTAGGCCGCCGAGGTCCTTTTCCGGAGGGGTGGTCCCCCTCCCGGTTCGAAAATGTCGCCCCTCCGGGAAAGGACCGAGCGGGAGCGCTCGGCAGTCCATTGCATTGGCGTTGGCTATTACGCGCTCCCGAAGGCCGGGGTTGAACATTCCCCGTTTTGACCACTCTCTCCCTCTTTCCTATTTCCCCTCCGGCAACGGACGTCCTGGAGTCCAGGGAACTCCGGCGGTTTCCATGCTTTGTTCAAGCTCTGGGAGATCAACCTCAAGCAGTTGACGCAGTGCCTCGAGCAGGGGCGCAAACTCCGTCTGGGCGATTTCGAGGCTCCGGCGATGGGTTGGGGTTGGACCGTATGTCGAGAAGCGGTTGCCCGTCTTGACGACGTCGAGGCGGCGGAGAATCGTGTGCGGCACGGATTCACCCGTTCCGGCTCGGCTTCTGTTGCCCCTCAGGGCCTGATCCAGTTGGTACAGTTGAGCCTTGAGGGCGCCGAGATCGGCATCGAATCCGGCCGGTTCGGTTGTTGAGCGGGTGAGAGCCGCTTGCATCAGGTCAATGTGCTCGAAGGCTTCGCTGATGGCGAGGCCGGCAGCGCTTACCGATCGTTCGAACTCAGCGACCTGGTTGAGGAAGCCTTGAGTTTCGGCCGGCGTGCTGCCATCGAGAACTCCCTTCCTCAGCGGTTTGACTTCGAAGGACTGTGGCTCACCGAGGTCGGTGAGGGTATTTCGGATTTTTTTGGAAAGGGTCACGGTGTAGGGTCCCGGTGGAGCCAACCACCCGCTGTCCCGCCCGGGTTCGTCGTCATCCGTTTTCGGTTTCGGGCTGTTGGTCCGAGCCGCCGTGTTTGGGTAGCGGAGGTCCCAGGCGATGCGGTGGAAGCCTTTGGCCGAAGGGCCCGTCAGCCGTCGAACAACTTCCCCGGCCTGGTTCCGAACGGTCAAGACGATGGTCGGCTCTTCTTCTCTTCGCTCCTGTTCCAATCGCTCCCAGTCAGGGCGGGGTGTGTCGTCTCCGCCTTTCTCGAGTTCTTTTTCCGCCTCCCTTCGTGCCTTCTTCTCAGATTGCAGTTCCTCGGCCAGGTGGTAGGTGAAGACGGCGCCGAAGGGAGGGTTGGGAGCGATGAAATGCCCTGCCCCCTGGTCGGCGACACCCTTGCCGCCAAGAGGACTGCGTGGGATGTACCACCAGGCGTCTCGAACCGAGAAGAGCCGGCCCTCTTCAGTCAGCCCGTCTTCCGTGATCTCTCTGAGACATGAGAAGTCGTCCAGGACGAAGAAACCTCGCCCGAAGGTGGCGCCGACGAGATCGTTTTCCCGGCGCTGGATTGCCAGGTCCCGGAATGGGATGGTCGGCACGTTTCCGCCGAGTTCATGCCAATGCCCGCCGCCGTCGGTGGTGACGAAGAGTCCGAACTCGGTGCCGGCAAACAGAAGGTCGGGCTCGATATGATCCTGAACGATGCGCCACACCAGGTGTTGATCCGGGAGGTCTCCGGCTATCGATGACCACGAGCGTCCTCTGTTGCTGCTTTTGAGAAGGAAGGGTTTGAAGTTTCCGGACTTATGGTCGTCCAAAGCGATGTAGACCGTATCCGCGTTGAAGAGGTCTGCCTTGATATCGTTGACGAAAGCGTGTGCTGGTACTTCGGGCAGACTGCCGACTTCAATTGCGGTCCAACTACCGCCGCCATCCTCGGAGACCTGAATCAGTCCGTCGTCGGTCCCGGCATAGAGCAGGCCCTCGACAACTGGTGACTCCGCCAACGAGGTGATCGTATTGAACTTGGACATTGCGTCGACGTCCCAGGGCGAGTCGTAGCTCCACAGCCGGCCCATCAGCGGCAAATGCCACCGGTCCTGATCTCGGGTCAGGTCGGGGCTGATGGGGCGCCAGCTGTCTCCCCGGTCATCCGAGCGCCAAACCCTCTGGCTGGCGTAAAAAAGTCGCGTAGGCGAGTGTGGACTGATCAAAATCGGTGCGTCCCAGTTGAAACGTTCCGCCGGGTCCCCGGGGTCGGGTTGCGGCTGGATATACACGATCTCTCCGGTGGTCCGGTCGGTGCGAACCAGATTTCCTTGCTGCCACTCCGAATAGACGATGTCAGGGTTGCCCGGTTCTACCGCAGGCTGGTGCCCATCCGCAAAGACGGTGATGAACCAGTCACGGTTGCGGATTCCGCTGGTGGTGTCGGTCCGAGACGGTCCGCCTTGTGTCGAGTTGTCCTGGGTTCCACCGTAGATGGTGTAAAAGGGCTCACGGTCGTCCAGAGCGAGTTTGTAGAATTGCGTCACCGGCAGGTTGGCAATGAAGCGCCAGGTCGCCGCCGAATCTCGGCTTTCGTAGAGGCCGCCGTCCGTACCTGCGAGCAGGTAGTCCGGATCGTCGGCTAAAAAGGCCAGGGCGTGATTATCGCTGTGTTTGAGTTTCTCCGGCAGTCTGGAGAAGGTCTTCCCTCCGTCATTCGAGATCTGGATCCGAACATCCATCAGGTAGATACGGTCGAATTGATGTGGGCTGGCGACCAGCTCCTGGTAGTAGTGGGGTCCGGTGGCCCCGGAAACGGCATCAGATTGTTGTGTCCAACTCTCGCCCTGGTCGTCAGAACGCCAGACGCCTCCCGTGCGCCTTTTCAGCTCGATTGCGGCGTAGACGACATCCGGTCGTTGCGGTGAGACTGCCAGGCCAATCTTTCCCATCGCCTCTTTGGGCAGACCGGTCTTGAGAGCTCGCCAGGTCTTTCCGCCATCTTTGGTCATATAGAGACCATCCCCCATGTA
>CBDTUG010000203.1:0-4587 GCA_965363555.1 uncultured Thermoanaerobaculia bacterium | reverse complement strand
CCCTGTCAATGCGTCATTTCTGCCGAGATCGGGAGCTGCGGCCGATCGAGCTCACCGGGGAAGACCGCTTTACTGCGGTCGGAGAAGTCTCGGACGAGCTGATGGCCTCGCTGTCCGCAGTCATCCCGGTCGTGCCGGTGTCGATCGTGGCAACCGTATTCCTCCACGCCTCGAGGCCCCTGACCGAGTTCGAACTCAAGGCCGAGGCACAGAGCCTGATGGCCGATCTCGAAGACCGTGGCGTATCTATCTACATCCCTCGCCAGGACCGCGAATACAGCATCCAGGTTGGGCTCCGCATGTTGACCCTGCGCCACATCATCGAGGAGGATGACGGCCTCTTCAGCGTCGTGCCCGAAGAACAGGTCCTGCTGACTTACTACGCCAACTCAATCGCGCACCATTTGTAATCCTCAGGAATCATCAGTGAGACGTACCGGTCAGTCTTCTTCAGCGGCCGAAAGGGGCAGCAGCTTCTCCAGTGGATTTCCCGCTGCCAAGAACACTTCCGCCTCATCGGCCGGCATGGGGCGGGCGATCCAAAAACCCTGGATATGATCGACGCCCAAGGCCTGTAACGCCTCAAATTGGGACTCTGTTTCCACACCCTCGGCAACGGTTTCTTTACCCAGGTTCTTGGCGAGGGTAATGACAGTCTTGACGATTTCGGAGGAATCCTCGTCCTCCAGCATCGTCGAAACAAAGCTCTGGTCAATTTTGATCGTATCGATTTCAAACCGGCGAAGATAGGTCAGGGATGAATACCCGGTGCCAAAATCATCCAGACTGATGCCGATATTCAGGGTTCGCAGCTGCTCCAACATCTGGGAAGCGTACTCGGTATTCTCGACCAGCATGCTCTCGGTCACCTCGATTTTGAGGCTCTCGCCATAGAGTCCTGTGTTTCTCAAAATTAGGTCAATCTGCCGTATGAGATCGTGGTGGAGAAAATGGGTTCCCGAGATGTTGACCGCCATAGTCAACGGCAAGAGTTCTCGGTATTTTGTCTGCCAGGTCCTGAGCTGGCGGCACGCCTCTTCCGCCAGCCAGCGATCCATGGGGATGATTGCACCCATCTCCTCGGCTACCCCAATGAAATCCGCTGGTCCAAGAAGTCCTCGATCAGGATGTTGCCAGCGAGAAAGCACCTCGAACCCGACAATTCGCTCCTGCCCGATCGAGACAATCGGCTGATAGAAGGGCCGAAACTCCTTCCGGGCAATTGCGCGACGCAGATCGTTTTCCAACTCCAAGGTCGCCACGACCCGCGTATGCATCACCTTTTCAAAGACGGCAAAGTTATTCCGGCCGGTGGCCTTGGCCCGGTGCTTGGCCGTATCCGCATCCCGAAGGAGATCCTCCGGTTTTTGGTACTGGGGCTCCCACACCGCGATACCAATGCTCAGGCTGGCGAAGACCTCGAGCCCATCAAGATCAAAGGGCGCTTCGAACTCCTCTCGAATCCTCTCCGCCGCAGCGGTCGCTCCGCGCACATCACTGAGATCCTCGACGACCAGGACGAACTCGTCTCCGACCAATCTCGCCACGGTGTCCGTCGGCCTCGCCAACTTCTCGAACCGGCGGGCTACCGCACACAAAAGCCGCTCTCCCATGGAGTAACCCAGGCCTTCTTTGACATTCTTGAACCGGTCGATGTCGCAGTACAACACCACGAAACCCGAGTCAGCAGTCCGCCGAGCCCGGGAAAAGGCCTCCTCCATCTTCTCCAAAAGCACGATGCGGGTGGCAAGTCCGGTCAAGGGGTCCCGAAGGTCACCGGCGGTTTGCGGCCTGGTCACCAACAGGTGGATTCTTGCGTGGACTTCACGCAGATCAAACGGCATGGTCAGAAAGTCGTCGCAGCCGGCAGCCAAAATGTCGGCGATCATGGCCGGCACGGTCCGAGGCACAATGGCCAGCACCCGCGCCGCCGGCGCATCGACACCCCGCCGTGTCGAACGGGTAATCTTCTTGCCCTCCTCCACCGGTAGCCGCCAATCGACGATCACCAGATCGGGCAACATTCGCCGAACCTCGTCCTGGGCCGACTGATGATCCCGTGCAAAGACAAAATCGTGACCCCGGCTCGCCAGTCCATCCTTCAGTTCATCACAAAGCCCCAAGTCCTGTGAAACAACAACGATCTGAAGAACCCCGTCCGGCTTGGCCGCACGGTCTATCCCATCAGAAGCCGCTTTCGAAAACGGCCACAATCGAGATATCAGTCGGTTCTTCTTCGGCGCCATCATCGACAACACAACATTCTTCGAAATACTGTATCACCAACCCCTCAGAGTCGGAATCAGAAGCCGGCATGCCCAGGTGCTCGCAGCGCATCAATCGGCCCACACGACGTACCTTTGAGATCCTCCGGGGATAACGGCATCGAAGGGCCAACAGGTGACGAGGATTAACTCGGCGCTCCCTGCCGGCGCCAAGGCCCAACCATCCTCCCTGTCAAGAACTGCACACTCCCGGACCCGATAGCTGTGGCGCAGTCCCCTTCGGTCCTCAACCTCGATCGGGTCTCCCTGTTGCAGATGTTTGAGTACCGAAAAGTGCGTGTCGCGATGCCCCGCGACCACGCAGGCGCCGTCCTCTCCCGGAGTCGCAGTACCGTGCAGGTGACCAGGGGCGAAGGCCAGAACCCGACCCGATGCCCCTTCCAGAATCACCATGTCCGATCCGTGTCCCGGAAAGGACAATCGGGCCACCGGCCAAGTGTCCGCCCAGGGCCAGGGCTCGACCCGACTTTCCCCCTCCAGGGTCCTTGTCCAGGCCTGTTCCACCATAAACCCTGCCAGCCAAGCCTTGGCGTAAATCCAGCCGCCTTGCCCACCCTGGAGCAGGCCGAGGATCAGCAACAAGCCGGGGATGATTCTTGCCATCGTGTTCCTCCCTTCATCTCTTGAGCGACAGATGCCCGAAAAACATCGGTGAATCGAGGCGGCGTCGCGGGTCACAGGTCACAGGTCACAATCTGAAGCCTGAAGCCTGACAGGCAATAGCCGGCCAACGGGAATCGCCCTCATCGAGATCCTCCTTTCATCCAGCGGAGGGCAACCCCCGACAACACCAAGACCAGCGCCATCATCAGGTGCAGCCGTCCCGCCGTACCACCTGCAGGCATCGAGCCGAATACCAGCTCACGCCGCCAGCCTGCCGGAAGATTGCTCGGCACGGCTGCGCTCTCCAGAGCCTCTCCATCGGGCCGCGTCGGTGTCACATCGACAGCCACCAAACTGGTGTATTTCGAAACCAGCTGATGGTCGAGCGCCACTTCCAGAACCTGCTCCTTGACGTCGTCCTCCGGCACCCCCCGTGCCATGTCATCCATCAGCGCCGCAATCTTACGTCGAGCCCACAGGCGGTGGACACCGGCCCTCTCGGACCCAATTTTCAGAGGAATATCGGAGTTCCACCTCGCATCTGCCCGTGTCCCTGAGATCCTGAGGTCCCCAGCGATTGTCCCCAGTCGGGCAGCCACCACCACCGGCTCTCCTGCATAGAGGTCGGGCACCCTTTTGGGCCAGACCTCCGCCCCAGGATCGGGCCACGCCAACTCGATGTTCGCCAAAACCGGATTCTCCAGTTTGGAAAAGAGGTCACGCATCTTAGAGTCGACCTCAGATGGCGCCCCGATGAAGGTAAAGGTTCCCCGCCCGAACGCCGCGGCCCGCTCCATGAAGAACCCATTCGGCGCCGACCCAATGCCGACTGTGAATAGACGGCTTCGACCCAATTGACGCTCGACGGCAGCAAAGAGAGCTTCCTCGTTGCCGACACAGCCGTCCGTAATGAATACGACCTGACGCAGAGGCGTCAGCTCTTGGTCGTCCTCCAGTGCCTTGAGCAGGGCGCCCATCATCTGGGTGCCACCATCGGCCCTCAATCTCTCGACCCACGCCTTGGCATCACCAATCGCCGCGGGCATCGCCGATCGACTTTCGGGATACAGCACGCTGAAGTCCGAGTCGAATTCTATGATGTTGAAGAAATCTTCCGGCGCCAGTTGATCCAGGGCGAAGAGTAGTGCGTGCCGGGCCTGAACGATCGAGGCGCCGCCCATCGAACCGGAGGTGTCGATGACAAAAACCGTCTCCCGGGGAAGACGCACGGCCTCGGCAAACTGATCATCCGGCGGTACAACCATGGCCACCACGAAGTATTCACCGTCGTACTCTTCGGTGAACACAGCTGCCCTCGGCGATCGTCCGGCCTCGGGCGCCCAGCGTAGGACGAAATCGCGGTCGGCAGGCACGGACCCATCCAACACAATGAAATGTCGTCCTTCATCCGGTCTCGAAATCTGAACCGGGTGGAAGGGCGATACCAGCCGAGCCAGCGGAAAACCGGCTTCGAGGTTCACAGTGAGGGACACTGGATTGAGGATCGTTTCGGCCTGCAAAGCGACAGGCGGCGAGATCCGCGAAGCATCGGGGACCTGATCAGTGTCAAAGGCCCAACCGGTCCCGCCAGAACCCGATGCCGTCGCATAGCCCGGCATGAACCGAGGCCCGACTACCATCGGGAACCTGAGTTCCAATTCTCCCCGGTCAAATACCAGGGTCTGTTGGTACTCGATCC
>CBDTUG010000202.1:0-4593 GCA_965363555.1 uncultured Thermoanaerobaculia bacterium | reverse complement strand
CATCGAAATCGCCGATCCGGTCTTCGAGAGAAGCGAGGCCGAGTAGGGTGTAGGCTAAATCCGGGTGGTCAAGGCCGAGCGACGCCTCGCGAATTGCCAACGCCCGATCGAAGTGCGCCCGTGCTCCATCGTACTCACCCAGATCTCTCAATACGCCTCCGAGGTTCGAGAGCGCCATGGCCACGCTGGGATGATCGGGCCCGAGGGTCGACTCGTAGGCCCGCAACGCGCGTTCGTAGTATGTGCGCGCCGCCCCATTGTCTCCGATCGAACGGTGGAATACGCCGAGGTTGTTGAGGCTGGTCGCCACGTCCGGGTGGTTAGGTCCGAATGCCTTCTCTCGGATGGCCAGCGCCTCCTCATACAGCGGCAGAGCTGAGTCCGGATCGCCGCAAGCTACCAGCACAACCCCCAGTTGGATGATGCTCTCGGCGATACCTGGATGGTCGGGGCCGAGCGTCTTCCGAAATATGGCCACCGACCTTTCAAGCAAAGGCTTGGATTCCTCGGGCTTTCCGACCACTCGTAAAAGGGTTCCCAGGTTCGTCAGGGCTGCCGCCACGTCTGGGTGGTCGGGGCCGAGGACTTTTTCTTTGATTGCCAGGGATCGCTCCCAAAGTAGACGAGCGGCAGCGAAATCGCCACTATCGTTGAGCACTCCACCGAGGTTGTAGAGACTGGAGGCTACCAAGAAATGGCTGGGACCGAAAGCCTTTTCCCGAATCTCCAAGGCCAGTTCGAAGAGCGATCTCGCTTCCTCGAGATCTCTCATCCTAACGTGCAGAATCGCTAAGTTGGTGAGGCCAGTGGCGAGCTGGGGATCGTCGGGTTCGAGAGTCTTCCGGTCGATGCTCAGTTGGCGTTGGTAGAGAATCAGGGCTTCATCGTATTCACCCTTGGCCACCAAAAGCATGGCCATATTGTTCAAAACCGCCGCTGCTTCCCGGGTTTCCTTTCCTACCACTGCCTCACGTATCTTCAAGGCCCGTTCGTAGAGAGGCCACGCCTCGTCGTACTTGGCCTTGTGGCGCAGAACCTCGCCCAGGTCGTTCAAGCTCGACGCGACATCTTCATGAATGGTCGGAAGCTCGGCCTCTCGGATGGCAAGGGCCTGCTCGAGCAATTCTTGCGCCGTTTCGTAGAGCCCAAGGCCGATGTAAACCCGACCCATCGTAGACATCAGTCGGGCCTGGATCAGAGGTTGATCCGACAAATCCTGGCGAATACGTTTCGCGCCCTGATCGAGCATCTCTCGTGCTGTGACTTCCTCGCCCGAGCCCTCCCACGGGTTGGAGACCTCAAAAAGACCGACCAAAAAATCAGAAACCTGCTGGGAGGTTTCAGCTTCTCGGCCTGCCGCTTGTTCTGCGTTCCGAGCTTTGATCATGCCGACGGTGGTGCCGGTAATGCCAAGCAGCAGAGCTATTATCACAACTGCGCCGGCGGTGACCCCAAGGGTGTGCCGCCGCACGAACTTGTTCACCCGGTACATAGTGCTCGGAGGGCCCGCCAAGACGGGCTCATTACGAAGATGGCGCCCGATGTCGGCAGCCAGCTCACTGGGCGAGCCGTACCGTCGTGTGCGGTCCTTCTCCAGCGCCTTCATGGTGATCCAGTCAAGATCGCCGTGAAGTTGTCGTGCCAGGGTCGCCGGTTCCAACCGGCGGTTCTTGGCCGCCGTTGTCGACAGGTGGCCCAATCCCGAAAGCCGAACGCTCGGCCGCGGGGGCTCCTCCTCCCTGATCCGCCGCCGCATCTCGCCAAATCCAGCACGCCTCAGTTCCGCGCCATCGAACGGCTGCGCCCCGACGAGCATCTCGTAAAGAACTACTCCCAGGGAGTAGACGTCGGTTCGGGTGTCGATGTCGAGCTCAGTCATCTCCGCCTGCTCGGGGCTCATGTACTCCGGTGTCCCGATAAAATCCCCGATCGCAGTGAATAGGGTCTGCTCGGTCAATCGCTGCGCGATGGCCTTGGCGATTCCGAAATCGATGATCTTGGGTACGGGCTGCCCGTCTTGGATCTTGACCAGCACATTCGACGGTTTGATATCGCGGTGGACCACACCCTTGTGGTGGGCGTGCTGTACACCGTCACAAATTTTGGTGAACAGCTCCAACCTTGCAGCTGGGGTGAGCCGGTTGGTGTCGCAGTACTGGGTCACCGGGATGCCCTGGACGAACTCCATCACGAAGAAAGGACGTCCATCGGTGGTCGTCCCGGCGTCGAAAACTTGTGCGATGTTGGGGTGACTCATCAAGGCCAGGGCTTGGCGTTCACTTTCGAAGCGGGCGAGAACCTCTTTCGACTCCATACCGCGCTTGATGAGCTTGATAGCCACCCTTCGCCGCACAGGCTCTCGTTGTTCGGCCTCGAATACCTCGCCCATGCCGCCTGCCCCGAGTTTCTGCACGAGGTGAAAACCCGGGATCGACTGCGGGAGATCTTCCGAAGGCGTCAGCCTTTTGGCTGTTTCTCCAGTCTCTAGAGTCGGCGCATCTTGCGTTTCGTCAGGCATCTTCTACCCCTCCTCGATCGAGGTTTTCTCCCTGTCATCATCCGGGATCCCGGGCTGGCGCCCCAAAAGACCCAGGAACAGCCACTGTCCGCCATCGATGGTCGCCATCACGAAGATGCCAGTCACACCGTTACTCCTTTGTCGGTTTTCCCCGAACCCATTGTACTGAAGAGTCCCGCATCAACGTCGTCGGTAAATGCCATCCCGCCCGCCGCGTTTCCGGCGGAGTGATGGCCTTCGCAGCCTGATATGGGGTTGCGGCCTGAATGTGGCACCCGAAGACACATTCTTTTGAATTTGCCTACATCTGCCGAAGAACCAGGATCATCCATAAGAGCAATACACAAATAAAATTATAGGAATTATAGGGGACACTATTCTTTTCATAAGCAACCGAGTGATGGCATCAGGGCAGGCAACGCCGGGCCCGGGGTTGGAAATCAGGCAGTAAGAAGAACACTGCCCCCTACTCATGTTGGTCCGTCAGAATGCCGCGTTCTGACGGAATTTTTCCACATCCTGACAAAAAAAACCGTCAGTGCCAGGTCCGGCCTTCCAGCTCATGTGGGCCACCCTGCAGTCCTGCCGGCGAGAAGAATGGCACGGATGATGGCAATTTAAGCCGTGCCCGAGGTCAACTGGCGTCGCCGAAATACAAAACCACTGAGCAAGAGCACAACCGACAAAGCAAGGTACGCTTGCGGGACAGCGATTGCCACCGAGGCGTCCGTGGCACCGAGGAAATCGAGAGCCGGGAGATGGTTGACCGCTCCGAGGTACCAGATCAGCAGGTAGCTGACCTCGAACAGCTTCTTCGTGCCGCTGACGACTCCGAGGAAAAGGGCCAGGGTTGGAACAAAGAGAGCGCCAACGAGCAGCGCAGACAAGTGCCCAACCTCGCCCACCAGTAAGGCCCGCGCAATCATTCCGCTGCCGGTCAGAACCGCCACGGTCACGCCGGCCAACCACACGGCTGGAAGCTGACGTGTGTGCGGATACGCCGACGAGAAGACGAGCTGTCCGGTATTGAAGCGAGCCTCACGGGCGCCCATGGACGACCACATCGCCAGTGGCCAGATCCAGGCTGCCGACAAAGCGAAGGCTCGTGCGTACTCGTACGGAGCTGCCAGCTGCGCGGCGATGAGCCCGATGGCGATCAAATACCACGACCAATGATAGCCCTTGACCATGAGCGCGAGTTCAGCACGCCACATCCTCAGAAGACTGAAGTTAAAATCCGCCGGGCCGACATCTGCCCAGCCTACCAAAGGCGTGCTCTCGCTCGGGGATTCATCAGCGGCCGGAAGTGGTTGCCCTTTTCGTGTCGCCGGCTTCACTCGGCCCGCCCGCGCCGGGTCGAAGCGATCAAAGAAGAACGTTGCGAGCGCGGCCAAACACATCGCCGCAGCGATCCACACCATTCGTACCGGTACCATAGCGAGAGACCACCTGATACCGGGCCAGAGAAAGAGCTTCATTGTGTCGTCGGCTGAACCAGGTACGTACCCGACGAAGCCCATCTCGAAGCCGAGCTTTGCGTCCGGATACACCGAGAGGGCTGCATTCTCCATGCTGGGGATGAATAGCCCGAGGCCGGTGAAATCCAGCAACGGAACGTTCACCAGAAAGCTGGCCGTAATGGCTGCTTCCGCGATAATAAAGTAGAGGATATTCCCAAGGGTGCCACGCAGTGTCCGGATCGACTCGAAGAGCACCGCCGTAGCCGCGACCAGTGTCATCACCGGCAGGCAAATAAAGACAAAAGGCGCCACGAGCGCCCACAGGTCGAATCCGGGTTCAGCGGGACTGAGCAACTGCATGACAACAGCGGCGGCCAACAATGTCACGGCCATGAGGGTGAGAACTGCAAGATTGCTGACGAACTTGCCGGCAATGTAGAGATGATTGCTCACAGGCGTCGCCGCGAGAATCTCCCCGACGCGTGTGCGACGGTCTCGACTCAACGAGTTCTTGACCAGATAGAAGCCGAAAATGGCCAGCATGCAGGTACCGGCGGTTCCCATGAGGCTGCCTACCCATGCGGAGTTGTACTCCCCCCTGTACTCACCAAGACG
>CBDTUG010000201.1:0-4615 GCA_965363555.1 uncultured Thermoanaerobaculia bacterium | reverse complement strand
AAGCCGTGAAGGTTGCGAAGCGACCAGCGTGGGCTGGAGCGAGCGAATCGAGAAACCACCGAAGGTCGTTGTGGTTCGCGCCTTGCAGCCGGACACTGGTGAGAAGTGCGGGTTAGGCGTCTCCGGCCCCTCATTCGTCCAGTCTTTCTCTGCCGATCGGGGTCAGTCCGCAGCGAATAGCAAACTTGGTCAGCTCGGCGACGCTGAAGAGCCGAAGCTTCTGCATCACCCGGTGGCCTTCGAGGTGCAGCGGTCACTGGGACGTGATTTCCTCCGGCTTTTCGTCCTCAGCCTGAGGGAGGGCACAACTGCTTCGGCCGCCGGCCGAAGGGTTGGGTACGCCTCAAGTGGGCACCCCGAGTTTGGGAAGAATGTAGAACTGCAGCCCGAAGTAGGCCGCCAGAATCAGCGCAAATGTCAGAAAAGACTCCATGAATGATCTCCGTTTACTCTTGGTCATTAACCCGTGCTCCTGAACAGCAATGGTCCGGACCGGCGTCCGAGGTTACACGACCTCTTCAACGCCCCACTGAACCATCTTGAAATGGCGATCATAGGCGCCGCAGAAGCTGTTCAATGTCTCCTTGAGCTCTTGTACTTTTTCGGCTTCAATGACTGTTAAAAACAGGGACGACGTCGACGGGAAGGCGCCGGACCCCATGCGAATTCCAGTTTCGCCGACTCCATGGACCTCTGGAATCTCGGTATATCCCGAAACACCAACCTTTTTGAACAAGACTTCCAACTCTTCGCGGCATTCACTGTCGATGACAATCATCAGGAGTTTCATCGGGCGCCTAGCCTTCTTTCAGGCCCAGTTTCCGGAAGATCGTCATGGCGGGGCACCACTTGGTGAAGGCGGATTGCAAGAGATTCAATCCGACGAAGGCCGTGAAGAAGTACCAATAGGGATGCACCCAGGCGCCCAGCGCAAGGGTGATCAGGATGACGATTCCGGCCATGGCTCGGAGGGCTTCGTTGATGGTCATGAGATTCTCCTTTATTGATTGGTGATTTATCGAATGGCAAAACAGGGCATCAGGCGCCAGGCTTCAGGTCTTAGGAGCCTGTGTCCTGCAACAGCAATCTGTATCAGCTACGCGCCGGATTGGTTTCATCCCGCCTCCATGATGCTGTCGGTCCCCACAACCTTGAGGAACATGTAGTAGAGAACCGGTATTACGCCGAGAGTCAGCGCTGTGGATACGATGATGCCCGATATCATCGCCAGAGCGAGGCCCTGGAAAATTGGATCGGACAGCATGAACGATGCACCGATGATGGTCGATAGCTGAGTCAGGAGGATCGGGACTAACCGAACAGCGCCGGCCTGGACGACGGCGTCTTCCAGTTTCTCTCCGGCTCTCAGTTCCAGATTGATGAAGTCGACTAAGAGAATCGAGTTCCGTACGATGATGCCGGCCAATGCGATGAAACCGATCATCGAGGTCGCGGTGAAGAACACACTGAATCCACCGTGAGCCGGAAGAATGCCGACCAAGGTCAGTGGGATCGGAACCATGATGATGATCGGAGTGATAAAGCTCTTGAACCAGCCGACCATCAAGACGTAGATCAGCACCATCACGACGGCGAAGGCGATGCCCATATCCCGGAAGACCTCGTAGGTGATGTGCCATTCGCCATCCCATTTCATGATGTAGCGCGATGTGTCTTCCGGCAGGTGGGTGGCGATGATTTCGAGATTCTCTCCCTGGGGCGTCGTGATGTCCTTGAGCCTCTTCTCCATCTCAAGGATTGCGTAGACCGGGGCCTCGTAGCGGTCGGCCACATCGCCGACAACATAGGTCACAGGTTGCAAGTTCTTGTGGTACCTATTGCGCTCCCGGCTCTCGTGCGAGATAGAGGTCACCTCACTGAGGGGCACCATGCGGCCATCGGTTCCGTGAACCGTCAGTTGCAGGAGATCATCGATGTGGGCTCGCTGGGCCCGGTTGAGGCGTAAGGTGATCGGCACCGGTTCGCGGGCGGTCGGCAGGTGGAGGATGCCGGGTTCGGCGCCATTGAGAGCCACCCGCAACGTGCGCACAATCTGTTCCGGAGTGATGCCGGCCCGGATTGCCTTCTCCCGGTCGATACGGATCTCTGCGTGGTCCGAGGCCTCTTCGACGTACCAGTCAACGTCGACGACGCCGTCGGTCGTATCGAAGACCTCTTTGACCTCAGCGGCGACTTCAATGCGCCCTTCGAGCGTTGGGCCGTAAACCTCTGCGACCAATGTTGAGAGTACCGGTGGCCCCGGCGGAATCTCGGCGACCGTAATGGTTACGCCCTGGGCCTCGGCTATGGGAAGGATCATCGTGCGCACCCTCTTTGCCAAGGCGTGACTCTTGTCCGAGCGTTTGCTCTTGTGCACGAAGTTGACCTGGATGTCTGCGACGTTGGGTCCGGAGCGCATGAAGTAGTGCCGGACCAGGCCGTTGAAGTTGAACGGCGCCGAGGTTCCTGTGTAGATCTGGAAATCAATGACTTCCGGCATCGTCCGAAAGACGCTCGCAATTTCCCGGGCCGCAGCGTTGGTCCGCTCCAGGGTGAATCCTTCGGGAGCGTCAATGACGATTTGTACCTCGGATTTGTTGTCGTGGGGCAACATTTTGACCGTGGTGAAGCCGACGGCCACGGTCCCCATCGCAGCCACCAGAAGGCCGGCAATGACGGCCAGGAAAATGTATCGGGCCAACGAGGAACGAATCAAGGGGCGCATGAAGTAGGAGTAGATCCGTGAGATTCGGCCCCCTTCGGAAACGACCTCTACCTCGTCATCTGAAGATGGCTCCTTGCCGTCAAACTCTCTGCGGAAAAGCCGCAGGGCCAACCAGGGAGAGATCGTGAACGCCACAGCCAGCGAGAACAGCATCGCAGCGGAGGCATTGATCGGAATGGGGCGCATGTAGGGCCCCATCAGGCCGCGCACGAAAGCCAGAGGCAGCAGGGCCGAGATGATGGCGAATGTCGCCAGGATCGTGGGGTTGCCGACCTCGTCGAGCGCGTAGGTTGTTACTTGGTGGGGCTCACCCCACTTGAGTTTAAAATGTCGGTGGATATTTTCGACAACGACGATGGCGTCATCAACCAGAATTCCGATCGAAAAGACCAGGGCGAACAGGCTGATCCTATTGAGGGTGTAACCGAAGAAGTAGGAGGCCGCCAGGGTCAGGGCCAGGGTGACGGGGATAACGACCGCGACAACTGCAGCTTCCCGTCGGGAGAGGGTCACCCACATCAGCAATACGACCGCGATCGTTGCCGAGAGCAGATGGTGGAGAAGCTCGTTGCTCTTCTCCTTGGCGGTGGCGCCGTAGTCCCTGGTCTTGAGCACGTTGATGTCGGAAGGGATGACCGGTCCCTTGAGGCGGTCGACGTAGCGGTCGAGGTCGCCGACCATGTCGACCGCATTGGTGCCCGGCTTCTTGGCGACCGCCAAGGTCACTGCGGGGCGGTCGATCCCGGCGCGGTCGAGCCCCTTCTCCGGGGCCGCGGGTCCGGTTCCCAGCCAGACATAAGTGGCGGGTTCTTCGGTGGCATCGGCGATTGTGGCGACGTCTTTGAGGTAGATGGGTTTCCCACCGTAGACTGCAACGACCACCTGGGCCACGTCGGCCGCCGATGTCAAGAACTGTCCGACGTCGACCGTGATCTCACGATTGGCCACCGAGGTTGATCCCGCCGGAAGACGCCAGTTGAAGCTCTCGATGGCCTGATAGGCCTGGAGGATGGACACGTTGAAGGCCGACAGCTTCTGGCTGTCGAAGTCGACCCGGGCGGCCCTGCGTTGTCCCCCGATCACCGAGACCTGGGCCACTCTGGGATGCCGGGTCAGTTCAACCTTGAGTTCATCTGCGACGCGCCTCAGTTCCTGCCCTGTGGCGTCTTCTCCCCACAGGGTGTAGGCGACGGAAGGCACATCGTCGATGGTTCGAGGTTTGACCACCGGCATCATGGCGCCGGGCGGCATCTCATCCGTGGCCGACTGGATCTTGGTGTGCACCCTCAAGGCCGCCTGGTCTGGGTCGGTACCGACCAGGAAGCGTACGATGATCATGCCGCCGGATGGGCTGGAGGTCGAGTAGATGTATTCGACGTTCTCGATCTCGTAGAGGAGTTTTTCCAGGGGTGAAATAACCCGATATTCGACTTCTTCGGCCGTCGCTCCGGGATAGCCGACGAACACGTCAATCATCGGCACATTGATCTGGGGTTCCTCTTCAGAGGGCGTGACCATGATCGCGAAGGCGCCGAGAAGCAGGGAGGCGACGATGATCAGCGGCGTCAGTTTCGACTCCAAAAAGGCACGCCCGAGGCGACCCGAGGGACCGAGTTTGCGCCGCGTGATCTTGAGGCGCAGCGCATCTCTACGTGCCTGCTCCAGTTCCGCCGCCGTCGGGCGGTTTTCTTTCGACGGCGTATCGGTCATGAGGACACCTCCAGCGGAGTGCCATCAGCGACCGCCCCGTGTGCATCAATGACGACAAAATCTCCGGGCTTGATGCCTGACAATATTTCAACTTGGCCGTCCGGAAACTCCAAGCCGGTTGTGACTGCCCGAGTTCGTGCAGAATCATCCTCTGCTCGCACAATGACCAGCTGCAAACCT
>CBDTUG010000200.1:0-4645 GCA_965363555.1 uncultured Thermoanaerobaculia bacterium | reverse complement strand
AGAAAGGATCAACGCCGGTGGCCCCCCCAGAAAGACCGTCACCGGAAGCGCAACGCCTGCGGCCTCGGCAGCATGGTGGTGAAATCCCCCACCCTTGCCGATCTGCCAGTGCATTCCCGTCGTGGTCCGATCGTGGATCTGAAGCCTGTACATTCCCAGGTTGGAAGATTGGTTCTCGGGGTGCTCGGTATAGACCAACGGCAGAGTGACAAAGGGTCCGCCGTCCTCGTCCCACGAGGTCAGAGCCGGCAGTTGACCGAGATCGGGCCTCCGGTCGATGATTTCCAGAACCGGCCCCGACCGAATGGAACGCGACCCCGTTCTCAGGGCTGCACCCAATAAATCCCTCGACCGCCAGATATCACTGAGACTTGGGGGCATAGCGGTCTGAACCAGAGACACCATCCGGCGGACCAACTCGGTCGGCCTTCGGCCGAACGCCATCTCCGCCCGGCCTGCGGTTCCGAAGAGATTGGTGGTCAACGCCATATCGGCGCCCTCCACCGCGGTGAACAGCAGCGCCGGCCCATCGGCGGCGATGACCCTGCGGTGAATTTCTGCCACCTCAAGATGCGCCGACACGGGGCACTCAATGACGGCGAGCTGACCACTCCGGCGCAGTTCTTCGAGAAATGACCCGAGATTTGGAAATTCCATGTCCGCTCCATTCAACCGACAAAAATCACTGCAAGATGGTATCAGGGAGCGACAGTCCTTGGCCCCGGCTGATGGCTGATAGCTGATAGCTGATAGCTGATAGTTCTACTATACTGACGGGAGGAGAATTCTAGCGACTCGAAATTCTATGAAGGACCTTGGCAAGACCCCTATTCAATCCCGCGCAGACTGGTTCGAGGCTCTCGGTGAATCCGTGGCTTTCGCCGTTTTCGTCTACGCCGAAGATCGGCTCATCTACGCCAACCGCGCAACGGCGGAGATCTCCGGCTTCAGCTTGGATGAACTGGCCTCAAGGAACATCTCCGATCAGCTCGGGCCCTCGGCCGCAGCGTTGCTGCCCGCATTCAACCGCGAGTTGGGTGTCTATCCACCTTTTGACCATCCAATCGAGATCCCCTTTCGGGCCAAGGGCGGAGCATGTGGCTGGATTAAGGTCACCAACGCCCACGCCTTGAGAGATGGCGAGATCATCGGTATCGGAACAGCCGTCGACATCACACAACGAAAAAACGCCGAGGCAATCGCCGATCACCGATTACGGTTGGAAAACTCCCTGACCGAAGTTGCTCACCGTTTTCTGGCCCTCGGAGCAGAAGATCTGGATGACGCCGTTAGTTTTGCCCTGAAAACTCTGGGAACAACGGCCAATACGCTGTGCGCCTTCATCATCCTGGTCGATGACGACCAATGGACGATCACTGATGAGTTCTGGAGCCACAAGGACAATTTTTCCCATGAAAAGACATCCAGTCGAACTCTCAAGGACTACGGTTTAGTCCGGGATGTCCTCGTCAGTCACGAGGTTTTGGTGATCTCGGACTCCGATCTAGCCACTCTGAACACCGGGTGCCAGTGCTCGGGTCTTGAGCCCGGCAAGTCGTTCGCCGCCGTTCCTCTGGTCTCCGGAAACCGTTTAATCGGCGTGCTCGGCCACACCTGGTCCGAAAGTCCACCACCGATCGACGACGATGATTTGCGCTATCTCCGGGTCGGCGGTGTGCTTCTCAGCAGTGCCATTCGGCGTGTCAAGATTGAACGCGAACTCCGCCAGAGCCGCGAACGTTTCGAGTTTGCGCTAATGGCCGGACGCAGCGTGGCCTGGGAGTGGAATCCCACGACCGACGAGGTCTTGATGCCGGTCTCCTCCGCGAGTTTTTATGGCTACGGACCTGAGGTGCTCCCCAACACAGGCAGAGGATTGAACAAAAGAGTCCTGGAGGAGGACAAAGCACGTGTGGCCGCCGCCCTTCGGGCCACAATGAGTACCGGAAAACTCTATTCGGTCGAACATCGCTACCACCTACCGCAGGACGGAGGAATTCTCTGGATTTCGGCACGAGGTCAGGCGGTATTTGACGCTGAGGGTCGAGTCGAAAGGATCATCGGGATCTCGGCTGACATCACTGAACTCAGGACAGCCGAACAGGCTCTCAAGGAAGAACGGGAACGAGCCGAGGTCACCCTGAAATCAATTGGGGACGGCGTCATCCGCAGTGATGCCGGCGGCAGGATCGACTACCTCAACCCCGCAGCGGAAACGTTGACTGGTTGGTCCAATAAGGAGGCCAGGGGTCGACGACTTGACGAGGTCTACCGGGCAATGGAGGACGGGACCGGCAAGCTCAGGGAAGACCCCCTGACCGAATGTCTGCGCCAGAATCGCACGGTCACTTCGCCCGAATGGTGCTCACTCCTGCGCCGAGAGGGCTCTCAATTCACCGTTCGGGACTCAGCCTCACCCATTCGCAACGACAAGGGGGAGGTTCTCGGCGCCGTCCTGGTCGTCAAGGATGTCAGCGACGTCCGGGGTCTGGAAAGGGAGATGGCTTTCCAGGCTTCACACGACACCCTGACCGGGTTGCTCAACCGGCCGGAATTCGAGTCCAGGGTTGGTGAAGCATTGATCAATGCCACATTTACTGGACGCCGGCACGCACTGTGCTACCTCGACCTGGACGCATTCAAGGTCGTCAACGACACATGCGGCCACTCGGTCGGGGACCAAATGCTGCAGCAACTCTCCGCAATCCTCGAGGCAACAGCCCGGGGTACGGACATCCTGGCCCGGATCGGGGGCGACGAATTCGGGCTTCTCTTGGCCGACTGCACAATGAATGAAGCCGAGGCGCGTGCCGGGGCATTCCTACAAACCGTTCGAGACTTCCGCTTTTTGTGGCAGGGCCGAATATTCGAGGTTGGAGTCAGCATTGGCATCGTCCCGGTCACCAAGGACAGTCCGAGATACAACGAGATGCTCAGCGCGGCCGACGCCGCCTGCTTCGTCGCAAAGGAACGCGGGAGAAACCGGATTCACATTTCTCACCCGGAGGATGTCGAGGTCACGGCACGCCACCACGAGGCCAAGTGGGTTGAGCGCCTTAACCGTGCAATCGAAAAGGATGAATTCTTACTCTTCCGCCAATCGATCGTACCGCTCCAGGACCAGAAACGACCAAAGATCGTCGAACTTCTGCTCCGGCTCTCCGATAACGGCGAAATCATCCTGCCCGGGAGGTTTATTCCCGCGGCAGAACGTTATCGAATGATGCCGTCTCTCGATCTCTGGGTGATTCGGCAAGCGTTCAAATATATCCGACAGGACACAGCTCTCAACAACAGCGCGCAACTGTATGCCATCAACCTCAGCGGACAGTCCCTTGCGGACCGCACGATCCTCGATGCCATCCTGACAGGCATTGATCGAAAGGATGTTGATCCCTATCGCCTCTGTTTCGAGATCACCGAGACGGCCGCCATCTCCCACCTTGCCTCGGCTCAAGCCTTCATCGGAGTTCTGAGGGAAAAGGGATGTTCATTCGCTCTTGACGATTTCGGCAGCGGACTAAGTTCTTTCCGCTACCTGAAGGACCTTCAGGTCGACTACATCAAGATCGACGGCAGCCTGATCAGGGGCGTCGCGGAGGATCCAGTTCATCGAGAAATGGTAGCGGCCATCCGCCAGATCGGTCTGGCGATGAACCTGAGCACCATCGGAGAATGGGTGGAAACCGAAGCCTCGTTGCGCACACTCAAGGAAATCGGCCTCGACTACGCTCAGGGCTACCATTTGGACCGTCCCAGTCCATTATAAGCTCTTCGTCGAACGAATCGCATGAGACAAAACGCCGGCAATCTTCAAGGATGGCCGCAGTGCGGCAATTATCGGCGAAAAACCCCCGGATCCTGACGAAACTCCATTCCACTATGGTCCTCAAATCCCTTTTTTTCATTACTTACGAAATGAACGGCACAGTTGACCCGATGCTCATTCTTGACACAAATGCCGCACCGCGGTAGTCTCACAAGGGAAGCTACCATCGGGCTTCTGGCGGTATTCCACCCAGAAACCGAAGAGTGCCAGTGGGCAGAATTGCCATTGACTTAGGACCCCGGTGATGTGATTGGAGTGCAGCATGATTCGATTGATCAAGCGATACGGCAGCCGGAAACTCTATGATACCGAGGAAAGTCGCTATGTCTCATTGGAGGAACTCGCGGGCTGGATCCGTCATGGGCAGGAGATTCGCGTCATCGACAACAAGAGCCAGGATGACGTGACCTCTCAGACTCTGACGCAGATCATTTCGGAAGAAGGTCGCCGAGGAAATTCCATGCTGCCCAACGAACTGCTGCACGACATCATTCGCATGGGCGAACAGGCGGTTACCAGTTCGGTGGAACACCTCTCAACCTCGGTTGACCGACTGGTCCAGGCCTCGATCGACCGAATCGGGCCGGTTCGCCGAGCCCGTGAAGAAATGAGCCTTCTCCGAAAACGGCTGGAAGACCTTGAGTCCTCCCTGGCCGACATCGACGTCATCCCTATAGACGAAGACGCCAAATAGGCTCGTAGAAACAAGGGACCGATGACAATGTAGGGGCAACCCCCCGTGTTTGCCCGTCTCCCGGACCGCCCGACGTCGGCCCAACCCGCACTGCCTTGCTTCCCAGCATCCCAGCTTCCTAG
>CBDTUG010000199.1:0-4645 GCA_965363555.1 uncultured Thermoanaerobaculia bacterium | reverse complement strand
CCTCAAGAGGCCATCGCTGGAGGCGATTTTTGAAGAGGGGGCCTTGACCCTCGAGGAGCCCTCGGGCGTGATGTGGTTGCCGGGCGGCGATGAAATCCTCTACCGTGCGACCGACGGCGAGGACGAAGTCCTGTGGCTGGAGGCCGTCGCCGACGGGGCCAGACGTCGTGTGGTTTCATGGTCTGAAATGATCGAGGCCCTGAACGAGCAGCGGCCGAATTTTCGGCGGGCGTCCCTGGGCGACGTCAACACGGCCTGCTACTCGCGGCTGGCCCCGGCGTTGTCGCCTGACGGCTCGGAGCTGGTCGGGTCTTCAGCCGGTGACCTCTTTCGGTTGGATTTGGAAACTGGGACGGCACGGTTTCTGACGGGTGACGCTGAGCCCGAGTTCTACCCGACGTTCAGCCCGGACGGTTCGCGGTTGGCCTTCGTACGTTTGGGGGATATCCATTGGATCGATGTGGCGACCGGCGTCGTGCATAGGGTGACGGACCGCCAGAGTCGGCACACAATCACACATGGTGTCGCTGCCTGGGTGTATGAAGAGGAACTGGGACTGGAGCGATCCTTCTGGTGGTCGCCGGACAGTTCGCAATTGGCCTTTCTTCAGTTTGACAGTTCTGGCGTCGATGTTGTGCCGATAACGGACGCCTCGATGCCGGTACCTGGACTCGAGAGGCAGCGCTATCCCAAGGCGGGAAGGCCCAATCCGGTTGCACGATTGGGCGTCGTCGGCATCGGCGGTGGCGATCCGGTCTGGCTTGATGTTGGGGACGAGGATCAGTACCTGCCCAGGGCGGGATGGACTCCGGCAGGACAGGTGTGGTTTCAACGTCTCAACCGGGACCAGACGCAGCTCGAATTGTTGGTAGCCGATGCCGGCGCCGGCGAGAGTCGAGTCCTGACGACCGACCGGGATGAGGCATGGCTTAACCTCGGGGACGATCTGTACTTCCTGGCCGATGGGCGGTTCCTCTGGACCTCCGAGCGGGACGGATGGAATCATATCTACCTGTACGCTGCAGACGGCACACTCGAGAAGCAGTTGACCAAAGGCCAATGGCAGGTCGACGGTGTGGCCGGGCTCGACGAGAGCCAATCTACGGTGTTCTTCCGTGCCAATGCTGAAGATCTTCGCCAGTGGCATCTCTTCGCACTCGATATCGGGACCGGGGCACGTCGGAATCTGGGTCGAGATGTCGGCGGTAGTCATAGCGCCCGGTTGGCGCCGGACGGACAGTATCTGATCGACACGTGGTCGTCCCTTGACACTCCGCCGCGGGCCGATCTGGTGGAGACGGCCGAAGGTTCGGTTGTGCGCGAATTGTGGCGTTCGGGCGCCGAGTTGCAGGGCTGGGATCTCCTGCCGGTGGAGGCAGGAACGATCACCACAGAAGACGGCATCGAACTGCACACCCAACTGATCCGGCCGCGCGATTTCGACCCGGCCAAGAAATACCCGGTATTGCTCTACGTTTATGGAGGCCCCCACTCGCAGCTGACCGCTGATGGTTGGGGCGGATCGATCCACCACACCTACCGAATTTTTGCCGAAATGGGCATCGGGGTCTTCCTGGTGGACAACCGGGGCACCTGGGGTCGGGGCCATGCTTTTGAAACTGCGGTTCACCGCCGTCTGGGCCAGTTGGAGGTCACCGATCAGTTGGCGGCGGCTCGGTGGCTCAAGGAGCAGCCCTGGGTCGATAGCGACCGCATCGCCGTCTACGGCGGCAGCTACGGCGGTTATATGACGCTGATGCTGATGCTCAAGGCGCCGGAGATGTTCAGGGCGGGAATCGCCTACGCTCCGGTGACCGACTGGCGCCTCTACAACTCGGCCTATACCGAGCGCTACATGGACACACCCGAGGACAATCCGGAAGGGTACGACGAAGGCGCCCCCCTGACATTTGCGGACCAGCTTGAGGGGTCGCTGTTGATTGTGCACGGGTTGAGGGATAACAACGTGCACCTGCAGAACACCTTGAATATGATCGACAAATTGGCGGCGGCCGATAAGAAGTTCGAATTGATGATCTATCCAAAGACCCGGCATGGTGTTCGCCGGGGTCGATATGCGCTGCATTTCCATCGCTTGAAGGTTGATTTCTTGAGGCGGACGTTACTCGGGGACTGACCGTATTGGTCCATTCGTTACGTTACCCGGTGGAGCCGGAACCAAAAGGCACCTGCTGGGTCCGCTGGGTAACAGTCCCAGGTTACAGGCAGCAGGTTTCAGGAAACACAACGCGCCCCTCGAACTGAGACCTGCAACTCCGCCTCGATTTTTCGCTTTGTTGGAGCGGGAGTAGCTAAAATCCCATGCCTCTCAGCGGCCTGAAGACGGCGTCGCCTGAGATCTGATCGATGCGGGAAATGTAGCCGTACCAGAAAAAGCTCGAATCTGAGGAGATGACCTCGACCGAACCGTCGAGCAACTGGTCTGCTCCCAGAAAAGAGAGGTTCCTCTGCTGCATACCGGCGGCTGGGAATTCCATCGTGCCTCGGCCGACTTCGGCGCCTGTGGGGTCGCGGACGATCACCTCGAAGTCAACAGTCGAGCCTTGGGCGGGTGTGACGGGTAAATACACACCGATATTGGTTCGGTAGAGGCTGTCGTTTTTAACGCCGGCTGCCCAGGCGCGATCGGACACGAGAACGCCAAAGACTTCCTGTCCGAATGTTCCGCCGTCAGAACGGAATGTGTAGGTCCGAGAACCGATGACGATCGGAGAACCGTCCTCGGAGATCACTGAAAGTGCGCCTTTCGCGTTGATCTTCCCAAAAACGCTCTGAACGACATTTGCGAAGGTCTTTTGGCCCAGGGCGGGAATGCTCTCCGAGTCCGAGACCAGGGGCTCGAACTCGGGACTTCCGTCACGGATTTCCGGAAAGAGGAGCAGCCGAACGGAGATTTGGGTCTCTCCGGGGTTCTGGACAACAACGTCCGACTGCCAGAAGGTGCCGGCCAGACCGGGGAGATTTGCGACTGCAGGGACAGCCCCACCGGGCCCGATGCCCTGGGCTCCGGCCGGACCGGTGAGAATGAGAAACAGCACTGCAAACAGTACAGAAAGGCGCATGAGGACCTCCACTTGGGTGCATTGTATCGAATCCCCGTCCGGAAGAGCTTTCTTTCCACCTTTCGTAGAATTTCGACGGTAAGAGAATGTAGGCCCGGATTGGATACAATGGTCGGGTGACTCGAGATGACTTCTCCATCGAACCGGACCTTCCCCTGTTCTCAGGGATGCTTGAGAATGCCGCACGTTTGGCGACCCGAGGGCATTTCCATCAGTTTCGAAAACGGGGAATCGATGCGCCGCCCTGTGAGTCGGGCCGAGATCCCCTGGACGAGGAGTGCATCCCCTATGTCACTCATCTGGTTGGTGTTGTCGTTGTCCTCGCTCGTTTCGGCGCCGGTGATGAGGTCTTGGCCGCTGCCCTGCTCCATGACTATCTGGAGGACGTACCAGATGCCGATGGACGGCGGTCGATCGAACAGGCCGTTGGTACCAGGGTTTTGAAACTGGTCCTTGAGGTGACCGAGGATAAGCGTGGGGGTCGAGATGAACGGGAGACCTGGGACCAGAGAAAGAAAGAGCAGATCGACCACGTGGCCGAGATGTCGGACGGGGCGGTTCTGATCAAGGCCGCAGACCTCCTCCACAATCTAGGTTCGATGGTATTCGACATGGACCGAGCTGCGGATCCGTCGCTGGTATGGGATCGATTCAATGCTTCCCCTCAAAGGCAACTGTGGTACTTCCGGACCCTGCTGGGGGCCCTGGGCGCTCGCCTGGGCGACGAACATGGCCTTTGCCTGGAACTGAGCCGCTTGATCAGGCGCATGACTGACCTTCAACCAGTAGCCTAGATGTGGTATTCCGTGCCCCTTCATTACTCTGTGATGGCGTTGGCGACGTCGGTAGCTTTCGTTTTGATTACCTTTTGGGTTGTTTCCGGCAGGCAGTTGAAGGCCTACAATGTCGTCAGGTGGTGGTGCCGTGTACTGCATGTCGTAACGGCAACTCGGTACGAGGTTCAGGGTCTCAGCAATGTTCCCGAGGGCCCCTACCTTGTGATTTCCAATCACTCCAGCCAGCTTGACGGCCCTGGGCTGATTGCCACCCTGCCTGACCCGATCTATTTCGTCATCAAGAAGAGTCTGGCGCAGATTCCAGTGTGGGGCTGGACGGCGACACGAATAGGGTTTATTTCGATTGACCGGTCCCGCTCGAGAAAAGCAAGAGAGACGCTGAATCGCGAGATCTCGAAGATCCGAGAGGGTCGCCACATTCTGATCTTTGCCGAAGGGACCCGGTCACCCGATCACCGGCTCCATCGGTTCAAGAAGGGTGGATTCCACATGGCGATCGAAGCCGGCGTGCCGATCCTCCCGGTGGCCGTCAACGGAAGTCGCCGCTTGATGCCCAAGGGCAGGCCTTCGCCGAAGCCCGGCCTCGTCACCGTCGTTATCGGGGCGCCGATAGAGACCGAGGGCCTCGGGAAAGAGGGGCTTTCGGAAGTGATGGCGCGGACCCGAGAGGCCATTCTCGCCGGGCGCAGGCTTGATCCTGATTTCGTCGACTAGCCCGTTCCCGTCCGGAAACGGCACTTTTTTGCAATTTCGTCGTCAGGCTGC
>CBDTUG010000198.1:0-4648 GCA_965363555.1 uncultured Thermoanaerobaculia bacterium | reverse complement strand
GACGATCGAATCCAGATACTCCTGAGGCACCCTCTTGGCCTCACCGGCACCAAGGACTCCCGGTATCAGACACCCGATAACCATCACAATGACCCAACGATGCATCAACGCCTCCAAACGCCCGACAGGATAGCGCAACGAATGGAAAACAGGTCGAAAGTGTCAAGAGGTTCAAAAAGGTCGAGGAGGTCATCGCACGGACGTTCAGAGTGCGACGCCGGTTGAAAAGCAACAAGAGTCGGAAAAATGACGAGTCAACCACTCGACTACTGGAAACCGATGTTTCCGTTTCAACAGCAGCCGTTCAGGCCCGGGGGTCCGCGCTCCTTGTTGCGACCCCTTCGACCCCCTACTCCCACGCCGACATGTCCCCAATCTCAAACCCGTCGGCAAAGAGGACCTCCGGCCCGGCCCAGCCCGCCAACCGCGCCATCAGCCACCAGGTCGCTCGACCCTTGAGCACGCAGTTGAGGTTGGCTTCCTGAGGGCTGTCGGAGTGGGCACAACCCTGGCAGCCGCCGTAACCGTCGATCCCGTCGCCGGTCGTCAGTTGGGCCAACTCGGAGGTCGGGTTGGCGGCAATCCACTCAACGGCCCAGTTGCCACCTGAGAAGTCCAGGTCGTCCCACATTGCCAGGTCCCAGAAGTAGGTCCCACCAGGGTCGTAGGCCTCGATGTCGGCAAAATCGAACAAGATGCGACCATGATCCGCGCAGTGCTGCCGGATCAGTTCATTGTTGTAATGCACACTGTTCGGCGTCATATCTTCGCCTTGTCCCTGGGCATGGCCTGTCATGAAGACAAAATCAACATCGGGGTACTCCGATACCAGAATCTCCATGTTGTCGACATAGAGTTGGGCATCGTGCCCGTCGATTGAGCACCACGACCACATGATGACGTTGATATGGGCGTTGGCCGGTAGGTCGAGAAAGTCCCGCGTGCAGTTGGCCCAGTCCGTAACGCCGTCGCCATCGGTGCTGTCGTAACCAAGATCGGGCACAGAGCAGTCATCAACGGTGCCGGGAAGATCGACGTAGATCCCGTAGTCATCAAGGTCCAATCCAACGGATCCATCATCCGACCACCTGTAGGTGTCGCCGAATGGTGGGAATGCCTGCAGGGCGTTGAGTCCCGTGATCAGCTGCGAGCCGTGGCTGGTGTGTTGATAGGCAATATGAAGATCGGACTGGGCCTGGGTGATCCAACTGCCGGGGACTTGCCCCAAGTCCCTGCAATCATGGTCAATCACGATCTGGGCGTCGGCGGTCATTCCACCCACAAAACCCACCAGAACGGCGAAGGTAACCACGGCTGAATATCTCATCAAACCCCCAAAAGCGACTGTATATCTCAAGACTACCGGGTTGTGGGCCCTTGTTGGTGACGGCCATCACCATCAGGGATGATCAGAAAAAAGGCTGTCGGACAAATTTGACCGAAAACGTCTGCTCAAACGCCAATACCAACGCCTGTTCGAGTTCGGTCCGTTTCGGCGCCTCACCCATCTGCTCGGCAAATGTCGTCACATGTGAACGCAGCGCGGAATCATCGAGCAATCCCATAGCCCCGGCTTGGAGACGCCCGTCCCAGTCCAACAGAATTGCGCCATGCTGCAGGATGTGGCCCTGACGGGCCCGCATCGATGAACCGATCAGCTTGCGGCCGACGACGACGACCTCACCACCCGCCGGCGCCTCGAAGCACGGCACCGTCGTCCGGGGACCAGGCAGGGAGATGTTGACGTTGCCTCCGGTCAGTTCGGCATCGATACGAAATGAACGGACGGCGGCGACCAGGGCAGAGCATACCGTCCGGTAGGCGTCCTGCAGCGGCCGGGGCAGGGGCCCCTGACCCAGGGGGGCAGCAACGGCGTACGTCAATTCGAGATGGTGGAGCACTGCACGCCCACCGGTCGGCCTTCGAACGATGTCGATACCGTGTCTTCGGCAGAAGCTCTCATCTGCAGCGTCATCACCCTGATGGCGGCCCAGGGTCAAACACGGCGGCGACCATCCGTAGAGCCGAAGGGTCGGGGGCGCCTTGCCCGCAATCACGGCATCCAGCATGGCAACATCCCGCGCCATGTTCTCAGCACCCGATTGATCACCGTCGAGCACCAAACGCCAGGAAGCGGGCAATAAGGTCATGGTTGCAGGGTATCAAGTCAAAGGGTCTAACGGTCGAAGGCTGCCAAGGCGGTCGGCTGGACCTCATGAGAGTGCTTCGACCACGAGAGGTAGACCTCACGAGCCCGCCGGGATCACAACATTCGAAGTTCGACGTTCGAAGGTCGACGTAGGGCGTTCATTTCTCCTCTTCGACCCTTTTGACCTTTTTGACTCTTGAGCTCTTTGACCTTTGACCCCAGTTCCCTCACACCGGCGTTACCGCCGGGGCGAACCCTTCTCCGAGGACTTCCTGAGCCTTGGAGATAGCGATGAACGCGTCAGGATCAACCTCGCTGACGCGCATCTTCAGCCGCGCCACTTCGTGGGCGGCGACGACAACATAGACCATCGGACGCGCCTCTCCGGAAAAGCCTCCACTGGCCTCCATGAAGGTCACGCCTCGGCCCAGGTGCCGGAAGACCACATCCCGGATCTTGCCGGGTTTGGAGGTGATAATCATCGCCTGTCGTGACACCGAGAAGCCCTCCTGAACTGTGTCCAGGACACGAGCCGATACGAATGCCAAGGCCAGGGCCACCATCACCGCCTCGGCCCCAAACTGGAAGGCCGCAGCCGCAAAGATGATGATATTGAGAGCCAACAACGTCTGGCCGATCCCGATACCAAGGAACCGGTGGGCGATTCGAGCCAGCACGTCGGTGCCCCCGGTCGTCCCCCGAGCCCGGATGACCAGGCCAATGCCCAACCCGTCAATCAAACCGCCATAGCAGATCACCAAAAGCCGATCGTTGGTTGGCGCCGTGAGGTAGGCCTGAGTCAGATCAATCACCGCCGACATGACGACCACGGCGACCAGCGTGCGCAGAAGGAATTTCATGCCACCGGCCCAGCGCCACCCAATGATCATCAGCGGAATGTTCAAAAGCAGGTTGACCAGGCCGACAGGCGTATCGAAGGCATAGTGCAACAAAATCGCCACGCCGGTCACCCCGCCGCTGACGACTTTGTTGGGCACGAAGAACAAGTTGGTCCCCAGCCCCACCAGGGTCGCCCCGAGTATGATCTGTCCATAGTCCACAACAACGCGAAAACGCCCTGAAATCGGCAACTTCCACACCATGACGAACCTCCAGCCGGCGGGAATTCCTCCCGACGGCCGCGGATGATCGCACAAGGTCTTGTGGTTGGCAAGACTTTTGACCGAGTCTCTTGGATGACGCCCCGAAGGGATGCAATCCGTTCTACGGATTGCCCAGAATTGCCTTGAGAAAACCTCCTGGCTAAGTAACAATCAACCGACGACAGAGATTTGGGGGAGTTATGCAGTTTTCAAGCGCCGAGGAGATTCTGGATTTCGCCATTGAACGTGAGGATCGAGCTGCCAAGATGTACTCGAAACTCGCCAATACGGTTGAACGCCCCGGCATTCGGGAGGCTTTTCTCGAATTCGCCGCCGAAGAGGGACGTCACAAGTCCCGCCTGATGAAGGTCAAAGCCGGAGACCTCAAACCGGTCAAGATGGAAAAAATCGCAGACCTCAAGATCACCGAGGACCTGGTCGAACCGGAAATCAGCAAACATATGAACTACCAGGAAGTCCTGGTCTTCGCCATGAAATCGGAGAAGCTCGCCTTCCAGCTTTATACTCGTTTGGCTCAGGCGACAGACGATCCCGGCCTTGCGGCGGTATTCAGCGAACTGGCCCAAGAAGAGGCCAAGCACAAGCTCCACTTCGAGATCGAGTATGACGACCGGATTCTGGAGGGCGTGTAGAGCTGTCAGAGGTCAGCGATCAGCTGTCAGTTTTTGGCTCGGGCAGAATCCAGAGTCACCTGGGCGGGGATAAAACCCGCCCCTTCTGTTTCGAGAGCCTATTTGTAGGGGCGGGGTTTATCCCTGCCCGCGCCATGCTCATCGGCGCCGCGCTGGCTCTCGCGGTCGTTGCGGCGGCGCCAGGGCCCACGACGAGGCCTCGACTACATACGGCACTGTTTCGGTCTATCTCAAATGGACCGAGTACGAACAATTCGAGCCGATCTTCAAAGGCCGGGTCAACATCGATCTGCCCAACGCTGAGAGGAAAATTAAACTCTTCGTCGGCCGGGTCAATACCGAAGAATTCCTGACCGACAGTGAGGGAAGTCGGGGGCCAACCGCCCCGGTCGACGAAGATGAGGAAGAATCCTGGATGGTGGGACTGGGATATACGCCACTCAATAGGGGCGCACAACGCATCAACCTCAGCGTCGGCGTCCGAGTCGACTGGCCGCCCGACCCTTACACCAAGGTCCAGTATCGCTGGTACCACCAATTGGGCAAGAACCTGTTGTTCCGATTCCGGCAGACCGGCTTCTGGTACCTCGAGGACGGGTTCGGTACAACGAGCAATCTGGACCTCGAACACCGGCCCCGACCAGAGACCTTGATGAGGGCTGACGGATCGAAGGATTGAAAAAACAGAAACACAGTTCTCTCGCAAAGATCGCCAAGCACGCAAAGAAGAAGAAGAAAATAAC
>CBDTUG010000197.1:0-4661 GCA_965363555.1 uncultured Thermoanaerobaculia bacterium | reverse complement strand
GCCTTCTTCCAATTCTCGTCTCCGGTCTTGACGTAGATGGTCTCCATAAAGGCGATCAACACCGAGATACCCAAAGTGACCGGAACGAAGAAGAAGTGGTAGACGGTGACGATGCCGAACTGGAGTCGAGCCAATAACAATGCGTCCATGAGTCCCCCTCCCTGAAATCAAAAATCGGCGAATGGCCGTGTGCCACGAACGCTCGCCGGATATGGAATCGATACCAGGAACATTTCGCGATACAATACCATAACCTCATGATACTTAGATATTTGCTCAGTTGAGTCAGCACAGTACTGTTTTGGATTGGTGGCCTGTTTCTTTGTGCCGGCGCACTCCATTCGGTACACTGGGAGTCGAAGTTGAGGTCGATCAGGTTCGGACACAGGGAGGGGTGCCGACGTGTTCCAGGGAGATAGCTCGGGCGGCACTTTGATCAGTGCATCCTGCTTGTATACACGGCTACCGGTCCAGATTCGGCCGGAGTGGACAGATGTTCTTCTCGGCGGTGACCACTTTTTCAGAATGCGTTTGATCGGGCAGCAGATTATCTGTTCTCGTCCGGCAGGCTTTGTTGATGAACAGACAACCCAGACGACTCTGGACATGGTTGAAGATGCCGTTGGGACATTTGTACCTGCCGGCCTTCCGTTTGTCTGGGTTTCGGACTACTCGGAAATGTCCGGGATCACGATTGGGGGACGCCAACTCTTCGCCTCGGCGGTCTCCGGGTGGCCGCGTCTGAAAGGGATGGTTCTGTTCGGGATGTCCCCCTTCTTTTCTGCGACGGTCCGGCTCGGAATCAGACTCAAGCTGGTGCAATTTCCTGTTCACACCGTTGCCTCCTATCAAGAGGCGATCGAGGTGGCGACCTCGATCCTCCAGTCCCCGGCGTCAAGCGAACGACCTGCGACGATCCCTCAGGTGATTCTCACTGACAAAAGGTGGAAGCTCGATCTGGACGGCTATTCCATACGGTTCGAGGTGATCAACGGATCGGTTCTGCACTCGGTGCAACAGGGGACCGTCAGGGAAGAACATCTCGACCCTATCTTTGAACTTCGTGACGAGGTCATGCGAGTGTCCGGTCTGAAAGGTAAGACATTTTCAATTCTCGCCGGGCTTGAAAACGTAGAGAATTCCAGCCACGCAGGGCGGTTGGGATACGTTCGTCGTATGGCGCGGTGGTACCACGAGAACCCTTTTGACGTCGAGGTCTTCTATGGCATGAATCCCCTGATGAGTACGGTGATCAATGTGTCGGCCAGGCTTGCCCCGTTTGAGGTTCATGTGTCGAACACCTATGAGGAAGGGCTGGATTACATCTCGGACTTTGTGTCAGCCAAGCGTGTCAGGCCTTCGAGCGGTTCCTTCGAGCAAGCGATGGCAAGCCAACACAAAGAAATGGTGCCGCCGGAGAAGATTGATGAGCTCCTCAGAGTGCTCGGAGCCATCAGTTGGGGTTCGGAAGAAAAATTGAATCTGGAGAAAATTGACCCCTCCGAACCCCTTGCCCATGTGTACGAGGCGATCGGCCTGATCAAGACCGAAATTAGTGATTTGCTGACTCGGCAGGAGCACGATGCTGTCGAGCGCCGCCGGCTCCAGGATCAGCTGGCAAGGTCGGAAAAGATGGAGGCTTTGGGACTGTTGGCAGGTGGTGTGGCCCACGACCTCAACAATATCCTGTCCGGCATCGTCAGCTATCCTGAACTCCTGTTGATGGACGAAAACCTGAGCCCCGAAATGCGTCGCGCCATCGGAACAATCAAAAAGGGTGGTGATCAGGCGGCGGCCGTCGTCAAGGACCTGATGGCGGTTTCTCGGGGCGCCGCCGCCAAGACACAGCCGGTTTCTCTCAGTGTTGTCGTTAGGGAGTATCTGAACTCTCCTGATTATGCCGCGATGTCATCGAACCACCCGGGTGTCACCATCGACGCATGCCTTGAGGAGGCGCCAACCCTGGTTACCGGCTTGCCGGTGCATCTTCGAAAGGTCGTAGCGAACCTGGTGACCAACGCTTGCGAGAGCTTCGCACAGGAGGCGAAAGAGGGTCGAGTCGGTGTCGAGACCTTCATGCGGCCAGCACACGCAGGCCGGCCCGCAGGTCCAGATGGAGCGCCGGATGGGGACTCTGTGGTCTTGAGGGTTGTGGACAACGGTCCGGGAATCGATGCAGAACACCGAGAGCGGATCTTCGAACCGTTCTTCACCAAGAAGGTTTTGGGCAGGAGTGGAACCGGACTGGGTCTGACCGTCGTCTGGAACATCGTCAAGAATCACGGTGGCTTCATTGATCTCGCTTCCGATGAGCAGGGCACGTCATTTGATCTCTATTTTCCCGTCACCACCGACGCTCCTTCCGAGAAGGACGAAAGTGTGCCTCCGGAGCAGCTTCGCGGTCGAGGGCAGCGGATCCTGGTTGTAGACGATGTTGCAGCACAGAGGGAAATTGCAGCGGCATTGCTCATTCGGCTGGGCTATGAGGTTGCCTCGGTTTCAAGTGGCGAGTTGGCCATTGAGAGGCTGCGAAGTGAAGAATTCGACGTCCTTTTGCTGGACATGCTGATGGAGCCTGGCCTCAATGGTCGAGAGACCTTCGAGATGGTCCTTGGGTTCCGTCCGGATCAGAGGGCCGTGATCGCCAGCGGGTTCTCCCAGGACGAGGAGGTCCGGAAGGCCCGGGCGCTCGGGGCCGGCGCCTTCATCGCCAAGCCGTATTCCCTTGAGGAGGTCGGTGTGGCTGTTCGAGATGTGTTGAACGAGTGACGTGCGAAGAGTGAAGACTGAAGGGTGAAACATGAATATTGGAATTCCTCGTTGGGTGAAAATTCTCTTGGTCGTTGTCGTGGTAGCCGTTCTTCTGATTGGTGTCGCCCTGCTCGGCATCGGCTGGTACGTCAAGAACCAGATGTTGGATTCCGGAGGTCCGCTGTCCCAGGGCCAGGCAGCCTATGATGTGAGGTACTACAGCATTGAGGTCGGAGTAGATCCGGCGTCGAAGACGATTGACGGTAGGGCTACGGCAACGGTCGATACTATGGCGCTGTTGGCAGAGTTCGAAATCAATCTTGACGACCACCTGGTGGTGGCCGAGGTTGATGTTGACGGAGTCGCCGCCGAATTTGAGCACGACGACGGTCTCATCAAGGTTGTGCTGGCTCCGGAGTGGAGTGTTGGTGAACGCCACAGTGTGCAGATTACCTATGGAGGCCATCCGAAAGTGGCCCTGAAACCACCGTGGATCGACGGTTTTGTATGGTCCGAGACCGCTTCCGGCGCTCCATGGATCGGTGTCACCGGTCAGGGGGACGGTGGTGATAATTGGTGGCCGTGCAAGGACCACCCCTCGGATGAGCCGGACGAGGGCATCGACATCACGCTGACAGTGCCCGATGACCTCGTTGGCCTTTCAAATGGCCGAAAGGTGGCCGAAAGGGACAACGGTGACGGTACGATCACGACCGAGTGGCACGTCTCATATTCGATTAACAACTATCTGGTGACGCTGAACATTGCACCCTATGTGGCGGTCGAAGAGCCCTATTACGGGTGTGACGGCACTCTCGACGAGACTCTGATTTTCTGGTCCCTGCCCGAGAATGTCGACGAGGCTCGCATCATGTGGCGCCAGATGCCGCGAATACTTGAGGTGCTTGGAAAATATTTCGGTGAGTACCCCTTCTTCGGGGATAAGTTCTGGGTTGCCCACGCGCCCTACCTCGGCATGGAGCACCAGACCCTCGTGGCCTATGGCGATCAATTTGAAGACAACGATTTTGGCTTCGATTCGTTGCTCCTTCACGAGGTCGCCCATGAGTGGTGGGGCAACAAGGTGACGGCGAAGGACTGGGCGGACTTCTGGCTGCACGAGGGGTTCGCGGTCTACGCAGAGGCTCTTTATGTGCTGGACACACTGGGGGAGCAGCGCTACCTGGACTATATGTCGATGGTTCGCGGCAGGATCTCAAACCGCACCCCGATCGTGCAGGGTGACAATCTGACCTCGGCTGGGGCCTACACTGGAGACATCTACCCCAAAGGCGCGTGGGTCCTGCACATGTTGAGGTGGCTTCTCGGAGACGACGAGTTTTTCGAGGTTATCTGGCGGTTTGCCAATGATGAAGCCTTCGCTTATGGGTTTGTGGAGACCGAGGATTTCATGGCCCTGGTGGCTGAAGTCTCGGACAGGGATGACCTGGCTTGGTTCTGGGACCGGTACGTTTTCAACGCGAAATTGCCTCGGTGGACCATCAGCCGGGAGACCAGGCCGGAGGGAGATCTGGTTCGCTTGAGTTGGAATGAACCGGATTTCGAAATGCCTCTGCCCATCAGGGTGGGTGAAGATATCCGCCGCGTAGAAATGCCGGGCGGCATGGCCGAGTTTGAAGTGTCATCAGGGCAACAGGTCGAGGTTGATCCGGAAGGATGGGTCCTGGCGCTCGGCGGGCAGTAGGGAATGCCGCTGACGTCGCCGGCTTGAGTGTCCCCATTGACCGGCCAGAAACCACCCTTGACCGATATGGCCGGCGGTACAATGTGGCTGCTGCCACCGTTCACCCGGGTTCGACCGTCGTTCGCCGAAATCGGCGTGCTTCCCTTCGACCCTCGACCTATTGTGAGTGGTGAAAGGAGATTCGATATGCGTGACACTTCACACC
>CBDTUG010000196.1:0-4684 GCA_965363555.1 uncultured Thermoanaerobaculia bacterium | reverse complement strand
CCGGTCGAGGGCCGTTATCACCTCGAGGCCCACAGGATAGTGGCATGCACCGATGGCGGGCCCGATCGTTGCCGTGATCTCGGGCGGCATGACGCCGTGGAGGTTTCGGAAAAGCTCCACGGCCCGCGGCATGATGCCGGCGGCAGTGCCACGCCAGCCCGCATGGACGGCGGCAACTGCTGCGCCACCCTTCAAGAGGACCGGGACACAGTCGGCGGTCCAGATAACCACGCCGCTGCCCGGAATCGTGGACATCAGGCCATCGTGGGCGCCGACGGATTGAACTCGATCCTCCCGAACGTCCTCGCATAGAACGGAAATCGACGATCCGTGCACCTGTTCAGCACACGCCAAAGCCCCAAACGGGAATCCCGCGGTTGCGGTGAGCCGCCGCAACCGCATCAGTGAGGCGCCACGGTTCAAAGGCGGCCCCCACCCCAGGAGAATCTGTACGTTTCCGGATTCTTTGACCCAGAATCTCTCCTTTGCAATAACACGTTCCGACCAGTCCTCTGGCGGTGGCACCATGAAGCGATCCTAACCCAGGTTCCGGTACACTGCATGCCGTTACCATGATTCGCCTCAGGAATCTTACCAAGACCTATGACGGACGCAGGATTCTGCGCGGAATCGACCTCAAGGTCGAAGCCGGAGAGTTCCTGTTTCTGACCGGAGCGTCCGGTGCCGGGAAAAGCACGCTGTTGAAGCTGCTCTACGCCGCCGAAAGGCCGTCCGAAGGTGGCGTGTGGGTGGCAGGCCAACGTGTTGATCAGATGTCCCGCAACCAGTTGGCGCTGCTTCGACGGAAGATCGGTGTCATCTTCCAGGATTTCAAACTCCTTCGCCACAAGACCGTGTTGGAAAACGTGACGTTCGTTCTCCGTTTCCATGGGCTGGGTGCTCGGGAAGCACACCGTCGGGCATATCAGGTCCTCAAACGCTTAGGCCTTCACCATCGACAGTCCGCCCTGCCTGAGGTTCTGTCAGGTGGGGAGCAACAACGTGTGGCGATTGCCAGAGCTCTGGCCTATCAACCACGATTAATCTTGGCGGACGAGCCGACCGGCAACCTGGATGCCGACTTGGCCGGAGAACTCTTGAGCCTCTTGTGCGACATCAACTATCAGGGAGCCACGATCATGGTGGCAACCCACGATCACGCCCTCTTGGAGGCTATGCCGGCCAGAACCCTGGTACTCAACCAGGGCCAGATCGAATATGACGGAAGTTGGCCACCATGACGGCCCATGCACTTGAGGAAGCCCTGGCGCTCCTACGTCGGCGAGGCCCGGTCAGCGCGGTTCTGGCGTTGTCTTTGGCCGTTCCGATGTCGTTGGCCGGCTTCACCATTAGCCTGGGTTTGTGGGCTCGGCCATTGGTGGCACTGGAGCACCAGACGACCGTTGTCAGGGTCCTTCTCCATCCAAGAATGGATACCGTACAACGGCAGGATTGGCGTGCCGAACAGGCTCGACTTCACCCAGACTGGCGCCTGACCGAGGTGAGACGAGAGACACTGGAAGAACGGCTCAAGCTCTGGTTTCCCTACCTCGAAGATCTCCTCGATGGCGAGAATCCGGTGGAACTTCCGACCCTGGTCGAGGTTGAGGCGGGGAATCCGGAGGAGGTCACCGCCCTCAGTGAAGGGCCGACCGTCATTGCGGTCGGGCCAACATCATCGGTCGATCGTATGCTCGGATTAACGGCACGAAAGGCAGCCTGGCTCTTGGGCGGAATCAGTGCCGTTCTCTTGGCCTCGGCGTTTCTACTCGCCGCTACGTGGATCCACCTGGAGGTCTACCGGCACGCCGATGAGATCACCATCATGCGGCTGGTCGGCGCGACTGAAGGCGCCATCAGGAGTCCCTTCCTGGTGGCAGCCCTGATTCCCGGTATCTGCGCGGGACTGGCTGCATCTGTAGGCGCCTGGTATCTGGTCGCCTTGATAGGGACTCTTGTCGAGGCGATGGGACTCACTGCTCCGCAGTACCCGACATGGATGCCGGTAGCTGAGGTCGCAGTCGGCATGGTTCTTCCGGTCGCTGCGGCCGTGGTGACAATGGCTCGCCACGCCAGGGCCGGTGAAACGGAATAGAATCAACCCGGTGGAGTCCAAACAAAAAAGGCGCCCCGAAGGGCGCCTTGAATCAAAAAATTAAACCCCTACTGTTCGCGGAGTTTCTCCAGATGCTCCCGGAGGTCCTTGGCTTCTTCGATCTCACCGATCGCTTCGAGCTCCTCTATCTGTTGCTCGAGTGCAATAAGTTTACGTTCGTAGGCGGCCTTGGCCTTGTCAGCTTCAACGTTCTTGGCAGCATCGGCTTTCTTTTTCTCGATGTCTTGGACCTTCCTTGAATCCCCAGCATTTCCATAAGCAATGATCGCTTCATCGTACTTCTTGGTCTTATCGTAGATGAAACCCATCTGCTTGTAGACCCTGGTCCGCATTTCCCCGCTGACACCGATCTTCAGGGCCTGCTGCAAATCGCTGATCGCTCCATTGTATTGGCCCAGGTTGGTGTTGCACTGCGAGTGGTAGTAATACACAAGAATATTTTGGGGTTGCTTGGATTCAGCCCGATCGAACCAGCCCAGTGCCTTCTGGTAGTCCTTGGCACCCATACGGGTTTCTCCAGCGAGCAACAGGTTGTCAAACGTTGGCGAGGCGCCCGCCAGTTTTTCGGCAATGGCGGCGCCTTGAGAATAGTAGCTGTCCTTCTGCGACCCGCCGGCGCGGCGACCAGCGGAGATCGCCGATTTGACTGCGGAGGTTCCGCTCTTGGTGCTCGACGAATCCAGATCAAAGGCTTTTTTGAATGCGGTGAAGGCCTTGCGGTAATCCCCTTCTTTGCTGTAGGCATAGCCGAGGGTGTAGAACATTTCTGCGTTCTTCGGAGTAGCCTTCGTTTGGGCCTCCAAAACGCTGATGGCCTCTCCGGGGAATCCGGCCAAAATCGCGGCATTGGCGAAGGCCGGCGCATAACTCTGGCGGGCCCGGGCATCCAGATCGGAGTAGCGGACCTTCTTGAGTGTCAGGTATGCGTCATTGTACTGTTTTGCCTGAATCAGAGTCTGCCCGAGTGCGATGGCATAGGAAGCGTTGGCGGGGTCCAACTCGGTGGCCTTTCGAAGACTGGCCAGGGCCTTTGAGGTCTGGTTGTCCCCCCGCAGGGAGAGTCCCAACAAATAGTGGCTACCAGCATGGTCGGGACTCTGCTCGACGACCTTTTGAAACAGCTGAATGGCGGACGAATACTCCCGGGCCCTATAGGCCTCGAGACCTTTGTTGTAGTCTTGGTTATCCTCGGCTCCAGCAGGAAGGACCACCGCGAGGAGCAGGATCCCGACGCATATTCTCGCGCCGAGGCGGAACCCTGAGTGAATCATGAACGCCTCCTTGAGGTTCAAGAAGAACCTTCGTCAATTCCGCCGAGCAGGGGGCGAACCTGCTCGTCAAACATCGCTGCAACCTCGGCGCCCTTGAGGAGGGAAATGGCCTTGGAATTCTGCGCCACCATTTCCCGAATGACGCCAAGGTCTCCGCCCCGTTCAATCGAGGTGCATGCTCCAGCATATTGTTTTTGGATAGTCTTTTCACCGCCGGGACCGACGACGTCGATAGCCACCGTACGGATTTTTTCCGCCAGCCCCAGAAGGGTGATCGGACTCGGCCCGGCATGAAAACCGCCGCCATCCTGGTCCTCTTCCGTTTCTCTCAGGCCAACCAGGCCCGAAGTGATCATTCCGAAGAGAAGCTTCGAAACGTCGAAGGCAGACCAGCGGAGAATTGTCGCTACGTCTTCGATAGACCGATGCCCATCAACATGGGTGACCAGGATCCACTCTTGAGGACTGAGCGTCACCTGGTCCTGACCCTCTCTTGGGGAGAAGAATGGCACCATGTCGAGCGAAGGAATCCTCCGGGACAAAACCCGCCATTCGTCCAGGCGGCGGGCAGCCTCCATCATCAGATTGGCATTGGACCGCTGCACTGTCACTTCGGCGGATATTTCCCCCGGTTCGAAGGAAAAATCCCCATTGGACCAAATGGCCATCTCGTAAACGGCGGTTTCTCCCCGAAGATTCCCAATGAAGGCATCGATGATCTGACCGTCCTTGAGGAAGATCTTTCCGTGTTCGTCACCGTTGACCAAGTGGAACGCGCCACTTTTTCCGGAAACACTGACCAACTGGATTACATCCGGTAGGGAGAGTTCTGAGAGGGAGCCTTGAAGAGCCATAGAATTCCTGGGTATCCCTATGCCCTTACTGTAAGTTGAACCGAACAGTCAGGATGTAGAGGACTTCGACCGGTTTCCCGTTGAGCGTCGAAGGCTTGAAGGTCCATTTTCGAACGGCGGATTCTGCGGCCTCCGTCAAACCCAGGGGCAGACCCCGGAGCACGTTGATGTTGGTCACTCTCCCGACCTTGCCGATGGTGCACTCCAAAACAACGACGCCCTGAATCCTGGCGCGTCGTGCCGCTTCAGGATAGACGGGGTTGGGGCCGCTGAGGCGGTCCGGTTCCGTAATGTTGCCACCGACCACAAACCTCACGGGGCCTTCCGGTTCGGGCGCCGGCGGCGCGTCGGGAACCCCGAGGATCAGGCTGTCGTCCGCAATGAAATCCAAGTCTTCTTCGGGATCCTCCTGACGAATCGGTTCCGGTTCGTCAGGCGTTGGA
>CBDTUG010000195.1:0-4692 GCA_965363555.1 uncultured Thermoanaerobaculia bacterium | reverse complement strand
GTCTGGCAGGCTCCATTTTCCGGGGAGACGGCAAGCCGGGAACAGAAAGGAATGAACGGTGGCTCCAGGACTGGTCAAGATATCAAGAGAGCTTTCGGCGGCCGTCGACCGGTTGTCGTTCTCGTCGCCGGTGACTCATGTCTACAATCCGCTGTCCTATGCCGCCCGATCTCATGAGGCCTATCTTGAACGCTTTGGAAGGGGTCGAAAGAGGGTCGTTTTTCTCGGCATGAATCCGGGCCCGTTCGGGATGGCCCAGACCGGCGTACCGTTCGGGGATGTTCAAACGGTGGGGGAGTGGTTCAAGATCAAGGAACCGGTCGGATTCCCCAAGAATCCGCATCCACGGCGGCCTGTGGCAGGCCTCAAGTGTGCAAGGGTCGAGGTCAGTGGAAAGCGCCTTTGGGGATGGATCAAAGACCGGTGGCACACTCCAGAGGCATTTTTCGCCGAGGCCTTCGTGGCCAATTATTGTCCTCTGGTATTTCTGGAAGAGAGTGGACGAAATCGAACGCCTGACCGCCTGCCTCAGGAAGAAAGAGCTTCACTATTCGGATTCTGCGACCGAGCGCTGAGACAGGTGTTGGAATGTGTCAATCCAGAATGGGTCGTGGGCATCGGGGCTTTCGCTGCTCGACGGGCAACGGAGTCTGTGGCACGTGATGCTGTCTGCATCGGCAAGATTTTGCACCCCAGCCCTGCCAGCCCTGCGGCCAACCGAGGCTGGCGTCAGGTCGCCGAAAAACAACTGATAGAACAGGGGGTCTTCGAGTGGAAAATTCAACCATGAAAGCGCGACAGCCCGCCACCAGAGTCATGATGATGCCGAGAGATACAAATCCAGCCGGAACGATTTTCGGGGGTGTGATCCTTTCGTACCTGGATCAGGCCGGCGCCGAAGGGGCCTACCGTACCGGCGCTCATCGAGTTGTCACGGCAGCGATGAAAGAAGTGGTCTTCCATGAGCCGGTCTTTGTCGGCGATTTGGTGTCCTTCTACGCCGAGGTTGTCAGGAAGGGGCGCACCTCGATCACCATTCGGGTCGCAGTCGAGGCATCCCGACGATGGGACCGTAATGAAATAGCCAAGGTCACTGAGGCCGAGATCACCTATGTCAATGTCAATCCGGAGGGTCATCCGGTTCCGCTGCAAGGTGGCGGGTGCGGTGGGGAAACGTACGGGTCTTGAGAGTCGGGCCGATGGACGGATTGATTCAAAATCTTCTGGGGGCTGCTGTTCGGACAGGAGTGTTCCCAGGCTGTGTCGGCGGATGGTCTTTTGAGAGTGCGAGGACAATTCAATTTGAACCAGCCGGCCTCTCCCGCCTCGGAAATAACCCAATCGAGGCAGGACCGACCACCTGGTACGATCTTGCTTCGCTGACCAAGCCTCTGGTGGTCACAACGCTTTTTCTTTTGGCCCGCCGCGGGGGGGCGTTGGAGCTCAACCGAAGAGTCGGTGACATCCTACCCGATGCAGGAGCCTATCGGGAAGCCACAATGGAGAACCTCCTGACCCATACTGCCGGCCTGCCTGGGTGGGCGCCACTGTATGCGTTTGGTGTTGCTCCTGCCGATATCGTCGCGGGCATAGGCGCCCTCGAACCGGTTGGCCCTCCGGGCGGACAGGTAGAGTATTCCTGCCCCGGCTTTATCCTGCTGGGTTCGATTCTGGAAGAGGTCTTTGGTCTGGATCTGTCGAGGGCATTCACCGAAATGGTAGCGGCTCCCTTGAACCTGACGAATGACCTTTCTTTTGATGCTCGTGTTTCCGGCCGGTTGGTTGCCGGTGGAGCAGTTGGATCGGGGGCCGAGGTTGATCTGGTCCGGAGCCTCGGACTTGACCCTTCGACGATTCCGCCGTGTGTCGCAGGGCAACCCGATGACGGCAATGCCAGGTTCCTGGGAGGCGTTGCGGGGAACTCAGGGCTCTTCGGAACCATTGGCGGAGTGGTGCTGCTGGGGCGGGAGTACATGTCCGGGGGAGGGCTGCTCTTGACTGCAGAGGAGTCTGATCTCGCAGCGAAATGCCGAACTCCGAAATTGACCTTGCACCGAGGTCTGGGATGGCAGATCGGCTCATCTCCGGGGTGTTCCGCCGGACCGGTCTTGTCCCGAACCTCGATCGGACACGTTGGATTCACCGGAACCTCGCTTTGGATTGACCGTCACCAGAGCTGTGTTATTGCCTTGCTGAGCAACCGCCACCACCCCGCCCATCGGGGGATTGACTTGCATCCGCTAAGGCGCCGTTTCAACACTTTGATTCTCGAGAGGGTGCGGGCTGAGAGCTGACAGGTCATAAAGGCCTGACCGGGCCTCCTTTATGATCTGATGTGCGTCATCCGATTGACTGCGAAGAGCAGTCCCAGCCCAACCGGAACCCAGGCCCCCAATATCGGCGGGAGAAACTCAGCCTCCCCGAGATTTCCAAACAGCGGAACCAACAGAATGAAGTAGCCAATGCCGAGTGCAACGGCCATGGCAACGCCCTGCATTGTCGAGGCACGAGTCCCTCCTCCGGAACCGAGAGAAAAGGGGATTGCGATCAGTACCAAAACAATCACCGCCAGCGGCGTTGAAAATTTCTGATGCCAACGAACCACCAATGCCGATGGCTGATAACCGGAGTCCTCCAACTCTCGGATATATTGCCTGAGTTCACCCTGCGAGAGTTCGTTCGGCCGTTCGGTTTCCTGACCGAAATAGGACGGTCCTTCGACGATACCGATCTCCGTCGGCACGGTGATGCGTTTGAAATCGTCATTCCCCTGCTCGTCGATATGTCTCAGCCATCCAGCGTCGGCAATCCACGCCCCGTTGTCATAATGCACCCGGTGTGCCACGAGGCTGTATTGCAGACGCATCTGGGAGTCAATCCGGAACATTGAGAACCGAATCAACCGTTTTTCTGCCAGGTCGTATCTCAGAAATCGGTAAAAGGTCCGCCCGTCTCTCGCGATCAACCAATTGCGGTGAGTCGCCGATCCCCTGAATGATGTGACTCTGCCCTTGATCTCATTGAGCAGGCTGGAGGACTTGGCATCAGCCTGGGGAACGATCTTTTCCCCAAGGATCCACATTGCTCCAACACCGGCCCCGGCCACCAACAGGAGCGGAATAGTAACCCTGAATACTGAGAGACCCGCCGCCTTCAACGCAGTCAGTTCTTGCTGCCGCTCCAACACGGTCAAGAGCGTGATGACGCTGATCAGAACGCCGAATGGAAGAACATCGAACAAGGCTCGGGGGATGATGTTCCAGTAGTAGGCCAAGACCACATGAGCCGGTGCGCCGTTCCGGGCAATCTCGTCGATATGGTTTGTCAGGTCGCCGATGACATACAAGGAAACAGTGCTCAAAAGGACAAGGAGTAGGGGAGACATCAGCCGCCGAATGAGGTAGCGGTCCAGGAGTGTCGGGAAGCCGCCCCCGTACACCCTGCGTTGGATTTCGATGGGGATCGATCCGGTCAAGGTGCCGAGGTCATCGCCCTCAGATCTCCTCAGCCGTCGGGCCCTGAGCATCATTCTTGACCAACGAATCAGGCGGGAAACCAAGCCTTCAGGGCGTTGCCGCTCGCCAAGCCAACGTCCCATTTTTAGACTGAGAAACAGGGCGGCGCCGGCCAGGGCCATATTGGGAATCCACATGCCGATCCAGGAGGGGACACCCCTTTCGATCACCAGGAATTCACCGTAACTATTAAGAATGTAATAGACCAGGACGACCAGGATCGAATACAAGAACCCACGCCCCCGGCTTCCAGCTCTGACCCCAATTCCCAGAGGCAAGGCGAGAAGCGCGAAAGTAATACTGGCAGCCGGGATGGCCAGTCGCCGGTTGAATTCGACCGCAGCCATCCGCCGGTCAAGATTCAACTCTTCCGCAGTCCTATTTCGGCCTGCATTACCGGCATTCGGATCACGCCCGGTCTCCATTTTTTCAAAAAGCTGTTGGCTGTTCAGTTCCCTAAGGCTCAACCGATAGGTTGTTTTGCTATTTCCCCGACGCTCACCCTCAGGACGGAAGGCATGGGTTTGGACTGTGCTTGTCAGAAGTTTCTCGGGATGATCTCGAAGGAATGTGTGGTTGACCATGTCTTCGAGGACAATCCAGGGCTCGGTCTCCCCAACGGTGGTGGGATCTCCGTTTGAATCAACCTCAGGTGGACTTTCACTTGTGAGGGGGGCTTTGATTATCCGGCCTCTCCGAGCAAGAGCCAATTGTTCCTCGTCAGGGGAGATCACTCTGTGGATCAGGACATTCTTCCAATTTCCGGTCGTCGAATCGACATCCTCCACATAGAGGAGGATCTGTGGCATTTCATCGTAGAAAACCTTTGGTTGGATTCGGCCGGCCGCCGATCCAGAAGAAAAAATCCGAGTTCGAAGTGTGCGCATTTCGAGAGTCGTTCCGGGGATAACGGCAAAGGTCAGATAGAAGCATCCGGCGGCCAAAAACAACCCGATGAACAGAACCGGTTTGTAAAGCCTTCGTGCAGGTATTCCTGCTGCCAAAAGAGCTGTCAATTCATTTTCTGATGTCATGCGCCCTGAAGCCAGCAAGACGCCAAAAAGAAAGCTTACTGGAATAGTCAGGATTGCTACGTTGGGAATTCCGATCAAAAGGACCTTGAGGGCGTCCTGCGCCGAAACGCCGAACACAACAACCTGTTCCATCAGGGTAAAGA
>CBDTUG010000194.1:0-4700 GCA_965363555.1 uncultured Thermoanaerobaculia bacterium | reverse complement strand
GGCCCAGGTTGAGCCGGTTCCACCACGCTTGATACGCGGTGCTTTCGCCGGCCTCTCGCTCATTCCACATTTGCGTCAGCAGTGCCACGTAGGCCGTAGTCTCCGACGACAACGGTTCACTGTTCTCCGACCATCGCCGGGCTCGATCCGGGCCACCGTTGTAGGCGGCCAGCGCCAGCTCTAAATCACCTTCGAACGTCTGCAACTGGCGGGCCAGATACCAGGCGCCGAGATCAAGATTGACCTGGGGATCGCTGAGATCCACCTCTCCGAGACCTCGTTCTTCAGCAATGCGGCGGCCGGTCGCCGGCATGATCTGCAGCAATCCGGTTGCGCCGCGCACGCTGAGGGCCTCGGGGTCGCCCCCGCTTTCCGCCAAAGTCATGATGGCCAGTAGAGCTGGAGGGAGATCATGACTCTCGGACGCGGCCTCGAGGAGCGGGGCCCAGCGATTGACATCTTGAGGCAGCCAGGTCGGCAACGGGTCGTTGCCGCCCATGACGGTCACGATCGACGCAAAGCTCAGGGCAGCAGTCAAAACAACCACGGAAAAGGCCACCGAGGCGCGGGGCCGAGAACAGTGGTGAGGATCGGTAAGGCGACGAATTCTGGACACGAGTGAACCTCCATGGGCTGAGGGGGCCAGTTTTGGGGTTTGAAGGACGGATTCGAGGGAGACCAGTGCCGTGGCATAACCCAGGCGATCACCGAGCATCTCGACGACGGCATCGTCACAACAGGCTTCGCGCTCCAAACGCAGACGGGCCGACAGCAACCAGACAAACGGCACGTGAAAGAGCAGGCTTTCGACGAAGGCCTGCAGGATGCCTACCAGCCAGTCGAGGCGGCGGACGTGCACGAGTTCATGCAGAAGAATCGCCTGCAATTGATCTGTATCGAACCCGGTCAAAAGTGACGCCGGAACCAGAACAACGGGGCGAAACCAACCGAGAGCACACGGGCTATCGATCCGATTCGAAGCCAGCAGCCGGACCCTTTGTCGAAGGCCGGTTCGCCGGACCAGAGTTTGGAAACGTTGCCGCCACAAGGCGGAAACCTCCACAGCCTTGTTGATCGTGCGGTGCCATTGCCAGAGCCCGCCGGCAATACGAAGGCTGGAAAACGAGACGCCCGTCACCCAGATCACGATCAAGAGGATCTCGAGGGTGCCGGTACCTTTTACCAACGAAGGAACGACCGGTTGCACAGGAGCTTGCAGCACAGGCACCAGGGAGGCCAGCCACCACACAGGGATCGCGAAGAAAGTCACCGCGGTCGCTGCGTAGCGCAGCCGCACGGCACGTGCCGGCAGCAGGGGATCCAGGGCTAGTCGCAGGGCCCAGAGAAGCAATCCCATCCACAGCACCTCGATCAGCGACCAGGCAAGCACATCGGCAGCCGGGAAAGGACCGATCATCGGTCGTCTCCACCAACGAACGACGGTTCTCTTCTGTCGCCGCTTTCCTCTCGGATCGTATCGAGCAGGCGGCTGATCTCGTCGATCTCTTCAGCGCTGGCCCTCCGGGTCGAGAGAGCCCTCATGGCCAGACGTGCAGCCGAGCCGGAAAAAGCCCGATCGATCAGGTCGGACAGAATCGCCCCTTGGGTCTGTGCCTCGGAACTCCGGGCTCGATAGACATGGCTGCGCTGGCTCTCGTCACGCTCGAGCAATTTCTTTTCCGCCATCCTCTGCATGGTCTTGAGGGTGGTGGTGTAGGCGGTGCCTTCGTCCAGCTCCTTGTGAACCTGCCGAACAGTAGCCGGCCCGGTCCGCCACAGTACGGCAAGAATTTGAAGCTCTGCGTCGGTCGGTCGTCCTGAAGTATTCATTTTGTCTCCGACAACTAACGTACGACAAACGTCGTATGTTGTCAAGCGAGAAAAATCTCCCTCTTCTCGGGAGGTTTTTCTGTTTCTCGCTTCTTGGCACACCTGAATTGGATGGTATCGTAATGAGTTGGAGAACCACTGCATGACTAGAGGCCGGGCTTCTTTGTTCAAAAAGAGACGAGATTCTTCTTGCAAGCCGGAGGTGGGGCGAATCCGTAGTTGGAAAGCCGCGGGTGCGGCTGGAATCCTCCTTCTGGTCTTTCTTGGGGCTGTGGTCATCACCCAGCGATGGCACACACGGGAGGAACCGTTCGAGTGTGACATCGCGAGCCATGCGGTCATCGCACACGAGATGCTTTCAGGACGAGACCTGTACAGTGATTTGTGGGATTTGAAGCCGCCGGCGATTTGGGTGACGTATGCGGCGGCCGAGCTTTTGGTCGGATATGGACCCAACCAGGTGTTGGCCCTGGGAATCCTGGCGGCACTGGTCACCTTGGGAGCAGTCTTCGCGGCAGGCATGACCCAAGGGGGAAGGACTGCGGCCATCGCCGGTGCTGTCGCGTGGACTGTAATTTGCAGTGACCTCTGGCTGCAGGCCAACCAGCCGAATATCGAGGTCTTCATCAACGCCTTCATGGCGTGGGCCCTTACGCTGACATTGGGTTTCCGGGGACATTCGTTCGAGTGGAAGAGGTCGGTGATCATCGGCCTTCTGTTCGCTATAGCCTCTTTGTACAAGCAGGTGACGGTGGTGATGGTGCTTGCCCTGGCCATTGCTCATGTCATGGCGCCGCCTGGAGGGAAGGATTACCGTCGACGGGCTTTCGGGCAGGTTGGGTTGTGGCTCGGGATCGGCGTCGGGACGTGGGCGCTCGTGGACCTGTATTTCGTCGCCACCGGCCGCGGGTCCATCTTCTGGGCAACGATGCTGGAGTATCCCAGGTATTACTCGACCAGTCTCGGTGGGTCGATGGTGGCGAATCTTCTGGCTGGGCTCCGGTTCTCAAGTATACCCACCCTGTGGTACACAAGCGTATGGCCGATCGTTATCGTGGCGGCCCTCGGGACGATGTTCGGACTGGTTTCCGGGCCGCGGCGATCATGGCTTCTCGTTTTTGCATGCCTGCTCGGGGCACAGATTGCGATCAGCCTTCCTGGGCGGTTTTACGCCCACTACTATCAGCTGCTACTGCCCGGTTTAGCTATCGCCGCAGGGCTTGTCGCAGGGACCGTATTCGATAGGCTTCGACCGGGTCTGAGATGGCTGCCGCAACTCGGGGCTGGGATTGCCTTGACGGCAACCTTAATCTTCACGTCATCAGCCTACGGACTCTCTGCAGAAGAATGGTCAATAACCAAATACAACGGCGCGCAGTTTGTAATTTCCAAGAAACTCGCAATCGAATTACAAGGGAAGCTGGAAGAAGAAGATGGGCTCTACGTCTGGGGAGCCAACCCGGAGTTGTATTTCTGGACTCAATGCCGGCCGCCGACAGGGGTCATCTGGTCAAGTAACGCGCTGGATGGGCCGCTTGCCCAGAAGTTCTCGCGGCGGATCGCGGCGGATCTCGAGCGTACTCCGCCTTCGGCGGTGGTTATCAATATGCTGCACATAGCGCGACCGGCCGGCAATCCAGTGATCGACTGGATCATTCCTCGTTACGAGGTTGTCAGCAGCGACACGGAATGGAATGGCTTGTTCGCGGTCGCGATCCACAGGGATTCGGATCTGCTTCGGAGTTGGAACGATCAAGCAGATACCGAAAGGTAGTTGGCCAGGCCTCTTACCGGTTTTGAAGCGGGAGGCAACAATGTGGTGGTAGAGATTTCAGACGCCGTACACTAGTATCAACCCTCATGTCAAAGCGGGCTGTTCAACAACCCCTGGTAGCAGGCGTAATGCGCTTCGAAAAGGTCGCGATCGTGGCCATCCTGGTAGTCGGCGCGGTCCTTCGCTGTGCCTACCTTTATGAAATTCGCGATGATCCCGGTCTCGCTCATCCAGCCGTGGACAATGGGTTCAACCTCTACTGGGCGAGGGGTTTGGACACAGACGATTGGACCCTACCTCCAGATTCGGTGGGTCGTGATCCCCAGATTCAAACCACCGCCTACCAACGTCCTCCAGGTTACCCGTACGTGCTGGCAGTTCTGCACCGTCTCACCGGGGGTGGGCCTCTGGCGATACGCGGCCTTCAGCTGACTGGAGGCCTCCTTGCGGTTTTTCTGGCGTGGAGACTGGGTCGTCGGCTGGTCGATCCCGCAACTGGTCTCATATGGGCTGGATGTATGGCCGTTCACTGGGGGTTCATCTACTTTGGCGCCGGCCTGAACGGCATGTGGCTGGTCATCATCCTGGGCTTCGTTCTCATCGACATGTGTCACCGGCTCGTCTGCTTCGGCCGTCCAGCTTACGCCGCGGCAATTGGTGTGCTCGTCGGCCTTGTCGTCCTCGTGCGCACCAACGCACTACTGACCGCACCGCTTCTGGGAGTGTGGATGATTCTCGCGTTGAGGCGACGGTTTGGCATCCAGAGGGCTGCGGCTTCACTCGCGATTACGGCTCTGGCCGGCATACTGACGTTGACGCCGTCGACGGTGCGAAACCTGCGCGTTTCGGGCCATTTTGTTCCGGTTTCGGCCAATGGGGGCTTAACCCTGTTTCACGGCAACAACCCTTCGGCCACAGGGTTCTCGACCGCCGCGGCGGATGAAGGAGGCGTTTTTTCTTCGCCCTGGCATGCCGCTGACTTGATGGCGAGAACGTCTGCAGACATCGATAGGCCGGTGGACTTCGTCGAAATGTCGCAATATTTTGGTCGCAAGGCTCTCCGGTGGATGACCGAGCCCCCATATGAGGCTTTGCG
>CBDTUG010000193.1:0-4708 GCA_965363555.1 uncultured Thermoanaerobaculia bacterium | reverse complement strand
CCCTCCCGCCACTTGTTGATCATCTCCGGGATGATCTCCGGGGGATCCTGAAGGTCGGCGTCGATCAAAACCACAGCGCGACCTCGAGCGGCGTCGACTCCGGCTGTCACCGCCGCCTGGTGTCCAAAATTCCGGGCAAAGCGCACGCCCCGCACGCGCCCGTCGTTTGCAGCAAGGTCCACAATGCCGCTCCAGGTTCCATCCGACGACCCATCGTCGACGAAAATGACCTCGAGACCCTCAACCTCGGTCTCCAGCGCCGCAACCAGGCGATCAAACATCGGCCTCAGGTTAGCCTCTTCGTTGAAAGCCGGGATCACTACGGTCAGTTCGGGTTGATTGGTCATGTGCCTCCCTCAAAGAGATTCTACGCGAGATGCAGGCTCAGACGCATGCAAAATTCGAGTGCAACGCCACGAAGAGGGCTAAATAGCCACAAAAAGGCTAATTGCTCCCAGCCGCCTCCGCCGGTTCCGGATCCCAGTACATCAGATCCTCGTCCGACAAAACACCTTCGATTCGTCGAAAGACGATCACCTCAGTACTGCCAACCCCGCCCCATGGCTCCCGCGTCAAAAAGTACCGCGCCCAATCTCTGAACGACGGCTCACCGACATACATCAAGAACCACGATCTCAAAGGCACAATTTCACCGACGAAGTCCGGTCCGAGACGTTCCTGCACCTCGTCCCGGCTCTCGAGGTCACAGAAAACCATCCGTAAACTGTCGTCCTCGATGCTTGGATGGCCCCATCTGACTCGGAGATCCCGCCAATACCAATTGAGCGGCCAGGTCGCCGCGCCATCGGCGCCGATCACCGGCTCATCGCCCGACCGACCCAATTTGGCGGCCTCTTTGGCTACGGCAGTGAATTCCGGAGTGGTCTGCACGAAGTGCAGACTCTCGACCCTCGAGTTGTCGGGACTGATCTCGTCGAGCACGAAATTCGCGGTCAAGGTGACGGCGATCGTCGCCGTCAGCGCAGCTGTTGCCAAGAAACGGCTCCACCACCGGCCTTGGGGACCAAAAGTCCTTGCCAACTGGGCGCCAGCCAGGGGAATAAAGGCCCACACCTGATGAACAACCAGCCAGGGAACCTTCTCGCCGAGGTAGCCGTACATGAGCACCGAGAGCACGCCGAAGAAGAAAAGAAACATCTCGATCGCATGCAGCTTTCGCCACCGGCGCGCAATCCACACCAGGGCAGCGCCCAGGATCAGGAATTCATACTGGAGCAAACGGGGAAGGTAGAACCACCAGGGTCCAGGCACCCTCTCGATTGAGTGCTGTTGCCACCAGTGGGTGATTGCCTTGACCGGGAAAAGCCAATCCTCGGGCCGGGTCAGACCGACGGTGTAAATAGGGACGGCCAGCAGCACGAAGATCCCCACCGACAGAACGAACCCCATCCATCGATCCCGGACCCAGGACACGACCAACGGGAACGACCTCGTTATCCCGTAATCCAAAGCCACGACCAGCCCCGCACCGGCTGCCACGACGGCGGTCACATAGGCATTCTCCTTGGTCGAGAACGCCAGAGCAGTCCAGATCCCAACCCATTTCCAGGCGCCGGTATTGCCGCGAATGACCGCGTAGAATGCGGCAAAAGCCGCAGAAGCGGTCGCCAACTCCAGAAGATCCATTCGTAAAAAGCGCCCAAAAAAAAGAAGTGTTGGTGACAGCGTGAACAGCAGCCCGATCCACCATGCGGCCCGATCGCCAAAGGGTCGGCGAAGGGACCACGCAACGCCCAGCAGCGCAATTCCTGCAAGGGCGATCGGCAAACGAGCCGTGAAATCGCCGTCGCCGAGAACTTTGTAGGTCGCCGCGACCCCCATATAGAGCAGTGGCCCGTGATAGGTCGGGTCGTACCGATAAGACCCAGCCTCGGCCAAATCCCACGACAACTTGGCATGAATGGACTCGTCGTGATGGTAGCTCCTGGAATCCAACTGCCACAGATGAAGGACGATGGTCAGGACCGCCAACCCCCACCAGGGCCAGGACCGGAGCTGAAAAAATGCTGACCTCTTCACCGACGCTCTCCCGCCATTTCGGACTGGTTGAACAGCACCAGGGATCCACCTTCCCCACACGGGATCACGTCGTCTCCGGCCGACCGAAGAGCCTCGAGGGCATCGGATTCAAAATCTCGCTTCTCGTTCATGCCGATAGCCACACAATCGACCTCCGCCTCTTTCACCAGTCGTCTGATCGTCTCCCTATCCCCAACAGTGTAGATCGACCATACAACTTCCTCTCGGCGCCCAGTCTCCGGAAGGATACCGGAGCCACGCCAGACCATTTCGTGGTTTGCCCAACCAAGAAGCGTCGGCACACCCGAGGCCGAGGCCAGGCGCGCATACTGGGAGTAGGCGTCCCCGACGGCCTCGATCATCGTTGTGCATGGGGCCTGATCTCGAAGCACCTCGACAATCGCCCGATCTTCAGGGGCCATCCATGCCAAGCCGTCAAGGCCATGATCGGCCGCCCCAAAGGACGAAACGGCTGCCCCCAAAAGATGTGGAAGAGCTGCGACCGTCACCCCGGCCAGCAACAGACGCCGTCCTAGATCACTCCCGCCACCAATGCGAACAAGGACCGGAAGGCATATCGCGAGCAACATCCACCCTTGAAAATACGCCTTGAAAATGGTGTTCATCCGGTGAAGCTCAGCCCCATAGCCATCCTCGAGGTAGATCAACTCCGGCACCAGGAAAAGAAAAATACCCAACGCCGCCAGGGCCAACGCCGGCCGATCACCATCACGCCCCGGTTGCAGGACAGCGGCCACCAAGACCGAAAGGCCGACGCTGAGCATCACAGTTGTCGGTCGTCCGGACGCGACACCGACAATCATCGTCAGGGCAGCCCCACCGACCAGAATTCCAGTCTTGCGAAACGCATCTCCGTTAGAGATCCGGCCGGAAACCCTCTCACGACTGCGGCCTCCCGGCACAGCATCTTGTACCCCCTCGCGATTTTCGCTACGCGTGGGGCTTCCGGCCGGACCTCCTAGCCACCCCCGCGCCACCCGAACAACGGCGAAGAAGGTGGGAATCAGCAACACTCCGGCGTAGGCCACAAGTTCCAGGGGTTCCGTCCATGCGAATACCGGTTTGATGGCATGTGGTGGTGGATCGAAGGCAAGATGAAAAGGCGCCGCAATGAACCAACCGCCAATGGCGGCAGCAGCAGCCGCCAACCAGCGATACGAACCGCTCCTCCACGGCCACCGCCACGTGCCATCCCCACAGATCAGCATCAAGGCAACCGCAACCAGGGTCGGCGGCATGGCCCACGGATTCGCTGCCCACGTCAAACCAAACAAAACTGTCGCAATCACCACCGGCCGCCATGAAAGCACGCGCGATCCGGCGTAGGCAGCGACGCCGATTGCCGCCACCGCCATCGGCAAAGACAGAACGTGGGGATGTAGGTCTCCGAGCCAGAAGCTGAAGAGTGGGAACTCAGTAATCGCTCCCTCAACCTGGCGAGAACTTTGCCAAAGGTCAATTTGCGACGGACCAAAACCCGCCAATACCTGCCGAAGACCGTCAGCAGTTCCGGCGAATACTCCAAAGAATGCAGCTACGGCGCCCGAGGCCCAACGCCCTCCAGCCAATCGTGAACCAAGTGCCCACAGACCAACAGCGGTCGTCCCGGCAATCACCGCAGCCACCAGGTTGTAGCCGATCGCCGGATCCAGGCCGCTGAGCCGCAGAGGGAGGGCCCACACCAAAGAACCCCAGTAGTAGTAAGGCAGTGATTTGCCGGCTAACCACATATCGGGCGGCGGGAAGGCTTCGGCCCGACCCAGCATGGTCAGGATCCCAAGGTCCATCAGCTTTTCGGTCTGGACGATTGCAGGCCGCCCAAGGCGCAGAAGCAACACAGCAATGGCGCTCCCCCAAAACACCAGTTCCGGTCCGACAAGGGCCCTGAGAGATTGGCGCCGCCACACGGTCATCACGCCCCACAACCCACCGGCCAGAATGCATGCCCCCCCGACCCAGGGCCACAAACCCGGAATGAACGAGCCAACCCACCACGCAGGGAAGACGACGACGGCCGGACCGGCGATTCGGCCAAATGCCCAAGCGTCTCGATCGTCGACACCCACACCGACCAGCACCCCATAGCCTGCAAGCGCGGCCGAGGTCAGCAGGGCAAGAAAAATGAAAATTCCCATGCGTGGCGCATTGTACCCGGCCGGAGTAGGATCCGAAGAGGGAAGGTTTGGAAACGGGAAACCCCGTTTTCAATTTCTCCCATTTTTTCTTCCTTCGAGCCAATCGAGGCTTCAATATTTCCCTACCTGAGAATCTGCTCAATCTTGACAAGGTTCATACGGAACCGGCAAACTGCGCCTCAACTCGGAGGGGTCCATGAACGAACGTCTGGAACAATTCTCATACGACGATGCCATTGTCAGGAAGTTTGTCTTCATGACATGGCTATGGGGCGTCGTTGGAATGCTGGTCGGCATCATCGTCGCACTGGAGTTGGCGGCGCCGTACTTCAACTTCGAACTCCAGTGGATCACCTTCGGAAGACTGCGGCCCCTCCACACCAATGCCGTGATCTTCGCCTTCGTGGGTAACGCGATTTTCGCCGGAGTCTACTACTCGATGCAGCGCCTGCTGAAGACACCGCTTTTCAATAAGACCCTGTCGGCAATTCACTTCTGGGGTTGGCAGCTCA
>CBDTUG010000192.1:0-4740 GCA_965363555.1 uncultured Thermoanaerobaculia bacterium | reverse complement strand
ACGTCGATTTCTTGATGGAGGCTGCCGATCGAACCGATGCTGACCGCAAAGGCGGTCACCTCTGTCGGTTGAAGAACGGCCGACTTGCCCTGCGGGAGTCGGCTCAGTGCCCCACCGATGAACTGCAAGCGTTTCAAAATATCAATCTCTACCGGTATTTCAATACCAATACCATCTGGGTACACCTGCCCACCTTGAAAAGACTCCTGGACCAGAATCAGGGCGTTCTGCCGCTCAGTACGATCGTCAATCACAAAACGCTCAATCCAAGAGATCCACATTCGGCACAGGTCATTCAACTCGAGACCGCGATGGGCTCGGCGATCTCACTCTTTCCAAAAGCGACAGCCCTTCGAGTTCCAAGAAAACGCTTTTCCCCGGTCAAGACGAGCAACGATCTGCTCGGTGTTCGCTCGGACGCCTTTGAGCTGACCGACGATTTCCGACTGCGCCTGCATCGTTCTCGTTCGATACCGCCGACAATCGACCTGGATACGAGGCACTACAGGACGATCGACGATTTCGAACGGCATTTCCCCGACGGACCCCCAAGCCTGCGGCTGTGTTCGTCGTTGAAAGTCGCCGGTGACGTGCTCTTTGAATCCGGCGTGACGATTGTCGGTGACGTCACGATTCAGGCGAAGGACCGATCCTCACGGATTCAGGCGAACACCCAGATCGACTGTGACGTGATCCTCGATTGAGATCAGAACACCACGAGGACCAGAATCCCGACCGGAATGCAGTACCAGGCGAAGCGATCAAAGAGTTGTGAGCTGACCAAACGAATGACCAGGCGCAACGCGATGTAGCCGGTGACTGCTGCTGCCACGCCACCAATCAGGACAGCAAGCCAGAATTCAGCGCCTCCGGCAGCGAGGGCATCTCGCTCCGAGATCAGCTCAACCAGGGTCGCTCCGGCGATTGCAGGGACACTGAGAAGAAACGAGAAACGGGCCGCCCACTGACGATCGAGGCCCGAGCCCAATCCCGCGGCAATGGTCGAGCCGGAACGCGAGATGCCGGGAAAGATCGCCAATCCTTGGATCAGCCCCACCATCGCGGCGTGCTTCCAAGTGGTCGACTTCTCGGTCACGGGTCCGCCTTTCAAGAAACGGGTCGAAAAAACCACGGCGCCCGTGATGATCAATGCAATACCGACCGCCATCGGATTGTCGAAGAAGCTCTTGGCCGTGTCTTTCAGCGGAAAGGCGAAGACCGCAGTTGCCAGCGTGCCCACAACCAGCAGCAGCAGCATTCTGGATCCATCTCTCGAGGTCAGCCACCGCTTGATCTGACGACGCTCCGCGAAAACAACAGCCAACGCCGTTCCGACGTGCAGCATGGCGTCAAAGACCACGCCCGGCTGGGAGAACATAGCGCCCGTGCGATCGAACAGCATCTGAGCCAGCGCCAAGTGCCCGGAGGACGAGACGGGAAGGAACTCAGTCAGGCCCTGCAGGATTCCCAAGATCAGTGCTTGCCACCAGCTCATCCATTCCGCCCTTCAATGAGGATCGCGCGAAAGTCGTTGATATTGGTCCGGGTCGGCCCGGTGAACACCAGGTCACCGATGCCGTCGAAGATCGCGTAGGCGTCATTGTCGGTCAGTGCGGCCTCGGGGTCCAGTCCTTGGCGGCGGATCCGACCCAGGGAATCGGGCGCGAGAATGGCGCCCGCGTTATCGCCGACACCGTCGAGGCCGTCGGTATCGGCGGCAAGGGCCCAAATTCCACGCGCCCCGTTGAGTGCCAGACCCAATGCCAGCAGGTACTCGGTATTGGGGCCACCTTGCCCCCCACCCCGAATGGTGACTGTTGTCTCGCCACCGGAAAGTACGACACACGGTGGCTGGACCCGGTGATCCCCACCTCGCATCTGCAGGACCAAGGCCGCATGGGCCTCGGCCACCTGACGGGCCTCGCCCTCAACCCGATCGCCAAGGACGAGGGGCGTGAAACCCGCGGCCGTCACGATGGATGCGGCGGCGTCGAGTGCCCGCTGCCCCGTCGCTACGATGCTGTATTCATCCCTTGAGAACGCCGGGTCGCCAGGCTTTGCAGTCTCTGCGGAGCCTGAGCGCAAGTGTTTGATGACCGCGTCTGCCGCCTGTATACCATATCTTTCTATGACGCTGATCGCATCACCAGTGGTCGATGGGTCGGGCACAGTCGGTCCGGAGGCGATGATCGAAGGGTCGTCACCGGCAACATCCGAGATCGCCAGGGTCACTACCCGCGCAGGGTGACAGGCCTCAGCCAGCCGCCCGCCCTTGATCGCCGAGAGGTGTTTACGAACGACATTGATTTCAGCGATTGACGCACCCGATCGAAGCAGGCTCCTGGTGACTTCCCTTTTCTCATCGAGCGTTACGGATTGCACCGGATTGGCCAGCAACGCGGAACCGCCACCGGAGACCAGGCACAGGGCGAGGTCGTCCGGGCCGAGACCTGAAGCCAGATTGAGCATCCTTGATGCCGCCTGTCTGCCCGCTGCGTCGGGCACCGGATGAGCCGCTTCGACGACCTCAATCCGGTCGGTTTTGGCTCCATGTCCGTAGCGGGTCACCACGAGGCCCTCAAGTGGCGCCGTCCAGTTCTGTTCGACGGCTCGGGCCATCGAGGCCGCTGCCTTGCCGGCGCCAAGTACAACCGTTCGGCCTCGGGGAGGGTCGGGGAGCGCCTGCCGAACGCATTGCTCCGGTAAACCGGCCGCAATGGCGGCCTCAAAGAGTCTTCGGAGAAATTGGTCTGGCAATCCCATAATTCAAATTCCTGGTGATTCTACAAGAGAAGGATTCGGGTTACGATGAGACTGTGAACGCAGCGCCACCGGAAACGCCTGATGAACTGATCCGAAAGGGTTATCGGTTGGAACTCTCTGGTGACATCGGGGGCGCCGTTGACAGCGCCCGGCGGGCCCTTGATCAGGCAACCAGTGAAAAGTCTGCTTCGGAGAGAGCCGCCGCGCTTGTGTGCCTGTCCTATCTCTTCAACCATATGGGGAGGTATGAAGAAGCACTGAATCTGGCCGAACAGGCTGTTGAGCTCGACGGCGACAACCCGAGAACCCGTGTCGACGCCCTGATGACTCATGGAATCTGCCTCAGTGATCTCGGCCGGCTTGAGCAAACTGAGAAATCTCTGCTCCGTGCAATGGACCTCGCACGCGAGCAGGGCTATAAAAAGGCCCTACAAAAATGCCTCCATGTCCTCTCGGCAGGCGTCTACATTCCCAGAGGACAGTTCGACCTGGCCATCGCCGCCGACGAAGAGTCGCTGCAGATGGCCGAGGATCTGGAATCTCCAGATCTCCAATGGCTGCCGCTCCTGACCCTGGGCTGGACCTTCTGGACTACGGGAAAACGACAGAGGGCTCTCGAAATGCTCGACAGATTGGGGGAAACCGTTCTGCCCTACTCTCTGGGAGAGGGCTATTATTTCTGTCTGGCGGCGGATCTCGCCCAGGACGGAGATGGTTGTGAGGAAGTCGTTTCTCTGTACGGCAAGGCTCGGTCCATCGCGGACATTATTGGAGACCCCGGCCTGGGCGCCGAACTCCGAACAGGCCTGAGTCGATACCACCGACGATTCGGAAGCGCCTCGACCGCATATCACTGGGCCTGTGATGCCGTCAATGTCGCGGAACGGGCTCAATCCTGCCCAACGCTCGGCTGGGCGTTGATCGAAAAAGGCCAATGCCATTGGGCACTCGGTGATGTGCATGAAGCCGAAAAGGCCTTCCACCGGGTCATCACTCATTCGCAGTCTGTCGGCGCCCTTTTCGACCTCGCCCGGACCCAGCTGCTCCTGGCCGCCTTGCTGGTTCAGCGATCAAACGAGAGCGCCGGAGCCGTGCTGGCCGACGCCGTCGATACAATTCGCAGAGGGGGCTACTGGTTTTTGCTGGAACAAGAACGAGCGCTGATATTTCCCCTGATCGCAACATTCCTGAACGGCGGAGATGGGGATGCGTCACGTGCGGCAACTGAGATGTTCCGCCATCTCGAACTGCTTCCGCCTCCCCCACTCCACATCACAACACTCGGCTCGTTTGAAATCCGCCAGGGACGACAATTGATTCCAGCCAAGAGCCTCGAGCGACGCAGAGCCGGGGACCTGATGAGGCTCTTACTGGCCAGTCGGGATCGCTCAATTGAAAGCGAACTTGCGAGTGAGGAAATCTGGCCGGAAAAACCACCGTCGGCATCCACCGCCAACCTCCATCAAGCAACATCAGCCCTCAGGCGCGCGCTCGAGCCCGATCTGCCCGACCGTTTCCCCTCGCGATACCTCAAGGTCCACCAGGGATCAATCTCCCTGCACCTCCCGGAAGACTCAACCGTTGATTTTGATCAATTCGAAGAGCTGTTCAATAGCCGGGATTTTTCTCGAGCACTCGACCTTTACAGGGGCGACCTCTTTCCAGGAAAACTCCCCGGAGACGGCATCATCATCTTTCGCGAACATCTCAAACAGCGAGCCATCCAGGCTGGGCTCAATGTGGCGACCCAGGAACTCGAAGCCAATAACCCTGAAGCGGCGCTTGAAGCCTGCCTGAATACCCTGAGGCTCGAGCCCTGGCAGGAGACGAGCGTCATGATGGGAATGCAGGCACTGATCACCCTGGGTAACAGGGCGGGCGCCATTCGTTTGTATCGCAGACTCTGTACCTCTCTCAAAGACGAGCTTGACGTAGAACCTCAAGAGGAGCTCCAGCAGTTCTTCCGATCCATTCTGG
>CBDTUG010000191.1:0-4743 GCA_965363555.1 uncultured Thermoanaerobaculia bacterium | reverse complement strand
CTCATTTAGCCTCTCTTATGAAGCCAACCGGACCGAAGACGCACTCTACGCGGGCGCCAGGATGGACAGTCCCTTTTCTGACGGCGATGTCGCTCGGTTCAAGTTTCGGCGGGGCGGCACCTCCGGACTTCTGGGCGAGATGAGTGCCGATATCTATTGGAGCGAGGTCGAGCACTTGATGGATAACTATTCGCTTCGCGAATGGACGGCTGCGATGGCCATGCGTGCCCCCAGCACCTCGGATTCTGTGGGCGGCCGATTCTGGACTGACCTCCATGTGGCTGACAGCCTCGACCTCACGGTCGGTGTTGACATTGCCCGCAACGAAAGGTCAGCGTTGCGCTTTGCCGGTCCAAACCCCGGCAACGTGGCCATGCTCCAGTCAGTCCTGTGGCCTGAGGTCGATCTCGACCAAAGCGGCCTCTTCCTTGAGGGGCTCCACTCGGTCGGTGATGCCGGACACTTCCGATTCGGTATCAGGGTTGATCGCCACACCGCCTCGGCCGGAGCTGCAGATGTCAAACCCACGGGGATGAACCCAACTCCCCGCCAGCTTTGGGAGACCTACTACGATGTGGTATATGACAACTGGGAGAACAACGACGTCGGAGGCTTTGTCCGCTATGAGCACCGTCTGACTCGTTCGGGTGTTGGATTCTTCGCCGGCTTGAGTCGAACGGCGCGAGCAGCCGATGCCACCCAGCGGTTCATCGCCAGCAACAACATGATGCCTGCCATGCGATGGGTCGGTAACCCATGCCTTGACGTTGCCGTTCACACACAGATTGACGGCGGAATCAGCTGGTCGGGTTCGGGCTACAACTTTGATGCGACCGTGTTCTACGACGATGTTGACGACGAAATACTCCGGGACCGGGCTCACGGTCAGCCCGGTATTTCTCGCGACGACAACGCCACAATTTACCGAAACGTCGAGGCCCGACGGGCCGGCGCCGAGATTGTCGGGCGGTGGCGCCTTGGCTCAGCGTTCACCGTCGGTGGGGATGCGGCCTATGTGTACGCCCAAAATACTACCGACGATGCGCCCATTGCCCAGACCCCTCCGCTTGAGGGGAACCTCTTCGCCAACTGGGCTGCTGGAGGTTGGGGCGTCGGTGGCATCATGCGCTGGGCGTCGAAACAGACACGTGTCGATGACAACCCAATGACCGGCAGCGGCCTTGACGTCGCTGAGACCCCAGGGTGGGCAGTCCTCGATCTTTCTGGCGAGGTGGATGTCGGCGCCGGCTTCAGTGTACTTGCGGGAGTCGACAACGTCTTCGACCGTATCTATGCCTATCATCTCAATCGTGACAATTTCTTCGACCCCGAACCGGTGCAGATCAACGAACCGGGGCGCGTGTTCTGGCTTCGCCTGCGTTGGTCGGGGAGGGGGTGAACGAATTCAGGCGGGCCCCGAAACTTGAAACTCGCCCGCCTACCGGTTCAACTTCCCTACGGCACTAACGGCGTCACCACACCCTCCTGCACGGTATAGACATGCTCGGTAAAGATCCCCTCGAGGGCATCGGGATCGTCATAGTAATTGTTGCGCGTCTCTTCGGAGTTCATCGCCACCATCGTCGATGTCAAGGCCTCTGCCGTGACCTCGACCAGCATGTATCCACTGGCCTTGAGGTCAACGCCCACGATGTCCGATGGCGTCACGGAGTCATCGAGGGAGGTGATCTGCATCAGGGGGCCAAACTGGGCCACCAGATCTTCGAGGCCGGGAATCTGGCCCAAAATCGGGTGCCGCTGCAAGGCACCCAGGATCAGATCCTCCAGGCTCTCTGATGAAGCCGCCGGAGCGGTGAATTCGATCAGACCGTTTTGATGATCGGTGACGAACCACGAGTGGATGTCGCCCGAGATGACTACACTGTTGGGCACCGTCGCCAAGAGACCCTGAAGCTCCATCAACTTCTGTGGGAATCCGTCCCACTGGTCGGCATTGACCATGATCCGAGTGCGAAGCGCCTCTGGAAACTCCGGTGGCAGAATGGGGGCGATGGCTTCGTTGCTGAAATCCAGGATCATCGGCGACATCGAGACCGATGAGGCCATGACCTTCCAGGCCGTGTCGTGCTGCAGAACACCGGCCAGCCACGCGAATTGCGGACCACCGAGAGCGTCTTGGTCAGCACCACCGCTGAGGAAGTATCGCGCAACGGCCACAAGGTCGAAGCCGTCTTTGAGCAGCATGTAGCGCGAACCCATTGAGTCGTTGAGACTGGTCTTGCCGACGAAGAGATAAGGCAGTCCGCGGGGCATGTCGGCGACCACATCACCCACAAAATACGGCTGCAAACCCGCCGCTTGGAACAGAGAATTGATGAACATCGTGCTGATGTTGCCGGTCAGCAGATCTTCCGCATAGCTAAGAGCGGCGAAAAAGCCCATGTCCGGGTTCTCTTGCATGACCAGCTGAGCGAGGATGATCGAGCAGGTCTGTTTGAAGATCGGCACGTGGGAAGCCCAGACATCCATGTCCAGGTAGGGATCGAAGCTCCCGGCCATTTGGTCAAAGAGGTCACTGCCCATCAACTGCCGCAAGGTCGGCTCATCCAAAGCCAAGGCGCCTGGGAAAGCGTCCTCGGCAATAAGGTGGTCCGGCCTGAAGGACCGGTAGTCCGTCATTGACAGGTGCAACAAGGACCCGAATCGGAAATCACGGTAGATCATTGAATTTGGGAAGAGCATCGAGTCGTCGATGGCCAACTCCCCTTCGTCACTCAGACCGACTTCGGTCGGAATCCACTCCAAAAAGGCCTGCTCCGAGCGGCGGCGGCGCTCAACGTCTTCCTCGTCTCCACGTCCGTCGAAATAGGTTGCCGTCGCGCCCCAGCAATCATCGGAAAACTCGTGATCATCCCAGATGACCACCATCGGCCACCGTTCGTGCACCTGCTGCAACATCGGATCCGAACGGAACGTGCGGTAAAGCGTTCGGTAGTTCGCGAGGCTCGAGGCGGCGTAGTAGGTCGAGTCCCCGCTGCCCATCGTTATCGCACCGTCGATATCGTCGAACTCAACCTTTCGGTCCGACGTTGGGTCTTGGAAGGTCGGGTCGCCGGTGGTTTCATAAACATAGTCCCCAAGATGAACCACAAAATCGAGGTCTTCATCGTGGTCCAATAGGAGTTTGAGGTAGGAGTTGTAGTAACGGCCTGTGAAATCCTGCCCATAGATGACGGCAAATTTCATCGGCCGGGGATCGTCCTCCCAGGGAGCGGTCCGCGTTCTGCCGACCGGAGAAGACTCCATGACTGCACCCGTTCCGTAGAGGAAACGGTACCAGTAGGTCGTTCCCGGTTCGAGACTGTGAACCCTGACCTTGGCCACTCCGTCATAGCCGGGATCAAGGGCAAGATCCCGCGTGACGACGATCGACGTGAAATCCGCGTCGGAAGCGACTTCCAAAACCAGGGCGCCAAGCCCAGCGTCATCGAGGACCCTGGTCCAGACGATGACACTGTCGGGGCGTGGGTCACCGGAAGCCACCGACTGGGGGAAACGTTCATTTCCGACGGACTCCGCCGGCAAAGCAATCCCAAGAATGGCCCCTAGGACGACACAGAACACGATGAGACGAATGAAACGATCAAACATGGTTCTCTCCTCCCCTTTTTTAGATAGATCTCCATTATCCATCAACCTCAACAAATGGGAAACTCCTTTTGGCCGGGGGTCCACCCCAAAAACCGTTCGACCCAGAGGGTCGGCAACCACCAGCATTGGCCCAAGATTGTTTATTGTGCGAGAATCGTTCTCAGTGTCCGTTGAAATCTCCCTTTGGTTGCTGGTGCTGCTGATCGTGCTCGCTACGTGGTCGGTGCTCGACCGGCTGCTGGTTCCCAGTGTGCGGTGGTTCCTCCGGCGCCGAATCAATCGGGTCCTGGAGGAGGTCAGTCAGCACCTTCAAATCAAGATCGAACCCTTCCGCCTGACCAAACGTGAAGTCCTGATCGACCGCCTGCTGTACGACCCCGAGGTCATGGAAACCGTTGAGGTGTTTGCCCAGGCCAACGACATGCCTCGCGAAGTCGTGATGGAGACAGTCGAACGCTATGCGCGGGAGATTGTGCCCGGCTTCAACGCCTACTTCTATTTCCGCATCGGCACCTGGCTGGCCCGCCGGACCGCCCAGCTGTTGTACCGGGTCCGCCTGGGTTTTGTGGATGACCAAGGCCTTGCCGAAATCGACCCAAAATCCACGGTTGTTTTCGTCATGAACCACCGCAGCAACATGGACTACGTTCTGGTCGCCTACCTGGCCGCCTCCCATAGTGCCCTCAGTTATGCGGTCGGCGAGTGGGCGCGTGTGTGGCCGTTGCAGGCGCTCATTCGATCGATGGGGGCCTATTTCGTTCGTCGCAGTTCGCGCAACCCGCTCTATCGCCGGGTTTTGGCGCGTTACATCTCCATGGCAACCGCCGGCGGCGTCACACAGGCGATGTTTCCCGAGGGCGGCCTGACCCGGGACGGCGCCCTGCGCGAACCCAAGAAGGGCCTGCTGGATTACATGCTCCGCTCCTTCGACCCTGAAGGCCAACGGGATCTAGTCTTCGTTCCCGTCGGCGTCAACTACGACCGGGTACTCGAAGACCGCAATCTGCTGCTCGACCTCGTCGAAGATATACCCGACCGGACAGCGCTGCAGTCAGCAGCGTGCGCCGCCGGATTTGTCCTGCGAAATATCGGTCAAATGCTGACCGGGCAATGGCACCGCTTCGGTTATGC
>CBDTUG010000190.1:0-4752 GCA_965363555.1 uncultured Thermoanaerobaculia bacterium | reverse complement strand
AGATCCTTGAAGAAGGCCTGCCCGTCTCGGGTTGACACAACGACGCCACCGCCCTGATCAAGAATGCTGGCGCCGACGACATGAGTCATCTCAAAAGCGCGTGCAGCGACTCTCTGCGGCCTGTCACAGCGAATCAGGATCTGTACCGGTTGGTCGATGATCTCTTGCCGGACATCTCGGATCGTTCCCTCCGCTACGACTCGACCACCGTGCATCATGACGATGGTGTCGGAGATCAGGTCGACCTCATGCAGGATGTGGCTGGATACCAGGACATGGTGCCCCTGACCGGCCAAATCCTTGAGGATCTCGATGATCTCGGACCGACCCTGTGGATCCAAACCGTTGAGGGGCTCGTCCAAAATCAGGACCTGGGGATTGTGGCAGATGGCATTTGCAAGTTTGATCCGCTGCTTCATGCCCTTGGAATAGGCATCTATTCTTCGGCCCGCTGCGGCCGCAAGGCCAACGGTCCGAAGGGACTCGCCGGTCCGCTCGCGAGCCGTTCTCCGGGCCAAACCGTGCATCATCAGGGTCTCCTCAAGGAGGGATTGACCGGTTGCGCCAGGTGGGAAGGTATCCCACTGTGTGCAGAAGCCGACTTTTCGGAAAAGAACCTCGGGCTCCGCCGGGCTGATTCCCAGGATACGAACCGTGCCCTGAGTTGGCCTGATCAGACCGGCCAGCAGATTCATGAGCGTACTCTTGCCCGCGCCATTGGGGCCGACCAGACCGGTCAGTCCAGGTCCGATCTTCAGATCGACGTTGTTGACCCCCAGGACCTCTCCGTAGAACTTGGAGACGCCCTCCAGCGTGATGTGCTCCGATGGGTTCATTTGATCTCCTGAACCGCGCGAAGTCTGAGGTTGAGAATCCACAGCGCGCCCAGCACTACCGCCGCCAGGGTCAGCCAGTTGGCCGGGGAGGGCAGGCTGCTGGGTGGGGTCGCTCCGAAAAAGCGCAAGACGACACTTTCAATTGCTCTGCTGAGATGGAGCAGATCGCCGATTGACGATCGGGTCACAGCGTTGACCAGGCGACCGGCTACGGCTGAGATGATGAAAACTGCCAGGAGGGCGCCCCTCGAAAACGCTGCCAGACGAATCCAGGCAGAAACCGCCAGGCACAACATCGTGACCACCAGAATCCAAACCACATGGCCGATGAAGAACGCCACCGCGATTCGGAGGTTGTCGGCAGTCCATGACCAACCAGCCAGGAGGGATTGCAGGCTGAAGGTCAACAGTCCCGGGATCCATGTGATCGGCGAGAGCAGGATGAAGACCACGATCGTTTTGCCGAGCACGTAGTCCCGCCGACCGATGGGACGGGCCAGTATGACCTGAAGCGCGTTATTGCCGATATCGGCCGCGATCAATGGGGGAGTGGCGATGACGGCCACAAGGAACGCCGGCATTGCCTGCCAGCCGAAGAGGTGGAGGAAGATCCAGTCTGGTGCTTTGGCGAACCAGGAGTCTAGGCCGCCAAACTGCTCAAGAAACTGGGTGTTATGGCTGAAGTAAATTGCCAGAAGGGCAGCCGCCGACGGAATCAGGCACAGAACGTAGAACGCAAGGAAAACTCGACTCTCGAATACGTCCTTGAGGGCATAGCGGGTCAGAACCAGGAAGCGCCTGGAGGTTGGGGTCACCGAGCCCACCCACGCACTCCACGTCCGATCACGAACGACCATGATCATCCTCCATGGCGCGCAGGAAAATATCCTGCAGCGAATCCCGTGTTCTTTCAAACCGTCGGAGCCCGAGACCCTCATCGGCGGCAGCAGAGAAGATGCTCCGGACCTCGAGGCCAGAAGGCATTTCCACTCTGAATCGACCGTCACCACGCTCCTCGACGGTGCACCCGAGGCGTTCGAGAACAGGGCCAAATTGTGGTGTGGGTGGGAGGGTTTCAAGATCGACAAAAGTTCTGGCTGCCTTGTGCTCCGAAGCCAAGTCGCACCTTCCGGCGAGTCGCCCGTCCTTGAGGATCATCACCTCATCGCAGACGGCTTCGACATCGCCCAGGAGGTGTGACGACAGAAGCACGCCGGTCTTCCCCTCGTGGCCGATGTCCTGGATCAGTTCAAGCATTCGTTGGCGTGCAGCCGGATCCAGTCCGTTGGTGGGCTCGTCAAGCAGCAGCAGTTGCGGACCATGGACCAGGGCCTGTGCCAGTTTGACCATTTGTTTCATTCCCGTCGAAAAAGACCCGACCTTGCGATAGCGGTTCTCACCCATTCCGACGAAGGTCAAGGCATCGTGGGTACGTTCCAATGCTGCGTCGGGAGGAAGGCCGCTCAGTTCTCCCATCATCCTGACGAAACGCACCGCGCTCATGCCGGAGATGAATGCATCATCCTCAGGCATGTAACCGATGATCGAACACACAGTCCGGCCGGAAGTCGCCAGAGAATGGCCCAGGACAACGGCATTTCCGGAAGACGGCTTGAAGAAACCCAGAAGGGTTCGGACCAGCGTTGTTTTCCCGGCGCCGTTGGGACCCAGAAGACCGACGATGCGGCCGTTGATCGTCGTATCGAGCCGATCGAGAATCGTTCTCCCGCCAAGACGAACCGAAAGTCCCTGGATTTCCAGGAGGGGAGGGGTGGTCCGCACGTCGGCATCCGCATAGGGCCCGGTATTCGTCGAGATCGTCAACGCCTGCATGTCCACGATAACGGAGACCGCCGGCTGAGGTTCTTAGACATCAAAGAATGAACCCGTCGCGCTCTCGTCGATGAAAACGACGCCATCTTCGACCGTGACCGGAAGATCCTTGAGGTGGGAGCCCTTGCATGGTCCGGCGGTGCACAAACCGTCATCGGGCCGAAAGGCCGCACCGTGGGAGTTACACGTCAAGCTGCCTGTCGCATCATCGAAGAAGTTTGAAGGCATCCTGTCGTCCAGGCGCGTCGGAAGGTGGCGGCATTCATTCTTGTAGGCCCGGACGGATCCGTCCCGAATTTTCAAGAGGATGCCCTCCTCTTCAAGAGGACCTTCGTAATAGGCAAACTTCATGCCTCTTGCCGGGATTTCGTCGATAGTCGCTATGCGCTTCATGGATGCATCATACAGGCTTCAGGCTCCAGGTTTCAGGCAACACCGGAACCTGAGACCTGTGACCAGTGGTTTTCCTCACCTATTCGAGTTTAGTGGCCGATGACGTGCTGTCCCCTGAGCGTCTCGATCAACCCGTCCATATCGTCGGGGATCGGCGCTTCGACTGAGATGTTTTCTCCGGTGACGGGATGGGTGAAGGCCAGGTTCCGAGAGTGAAGGGCCTGCCTCGGGAAGTCCCGGCATGCGATGCGGGCCTGCTCTCTCTCCAGGTTTCGCCACTGGCGACCGGAGTAGGTCGGATCGCCGATCACCGCATGTCCGATATGGGCGCAGTGGACTCGGATCTGATGGGTCCGCCCGGTGATCAAAGTGCACGCGAGCAGGGTGGCGCCCTCGAATCTTTCCTCGACGCTGTAGAGAGTCCGGGCCTTGTGGCCGTTTTCTCTGACCGCCATTTTCTTGCGGTCGGTGGCATGTCGGTCAATCGGCGCCTCGATGAAACCATCCGATTGATGGAGAGTTCCGTAGCACAGGGCGAGGTAGGTCTTATGGACCTCCCTGCGGCTAAAGGCCAGCGACAGGCCGAGGTGGGCCCCGTCGTTCTTGGCGACGACCATGGCGCCGGTCGTATCCTTGTCCAGCCGGTGCACGATCCCCGGCCGCTCGACGCCCCCGATGCCGGAGAGGTCCTTGCAGTGGTGGAGCAGTGCGTTGACCAGGGTGCCCGCGGGATTTCCCGCCGCGGGATGAATCACCAGGCCGGCGCTCTTGTCCAGGACCAAAAGGTGCTCGTCTTCGAAGAGAATCGACAGAGGAATGTCTTCGGGCAGGGCATCGAGAGGTACGACGTCGGGCACCTCCAGAACGAGAACATCACCCTCATTGACCCGTTCACTCTGCCGCGCCGGTGCGCCGTTTCGCTGAACTCGACCCTCTTCAATCCACTTTTTGATACGCGATCGGGTCAAATCAGTGGTCAAAGCAGTCAAAGCACGGTCGAGACGAACGCCCTGCTGATCGGCCCCGACGGTCACTTGGTGGAGAGTGCTCACGGCTCCGATCGCCGGGATAACCAGATTTGAAAAGCGACTCCAACTGCAATCATGATGGCCGTGATCAACTGGGAGGTCGACAGGGCCCCGCCGAATACGAAGCCCCGGATGTCGTCACCGCGGGTTTCTTCAAGAAGGAACCGAGAAGCGCCATACAGGATCAAATAGGCGGCGAACACCCGTCCCGGCTTCAGTCTTTGCTTGAACATCCATGCCAGAATCCCGAAGATCGTCAGGTTCGACACGATGGCGTAAACCGGGAAAGGATGGACAGCCACCCCGAGCGGCGTTCCCAGTGTCGTGGCGGCGTGAGGGTCGGTGTAGGTGATGGCCCACGGCAGGTCGCAATGGCCTCCCCAGCAGCAGCCTGCGGCCAGGCACCCCAGACGTCCAATGGCCTGACTTAACGAAAGGGACGGTGTCAGGGCGTCAAAGGCCTTGAGGGTCGGCAGGTCATATTTCCTGATCAAGACGACCGCGGCAATGACGGCGGCGATGAATCCCCCGAGGAAGACGCCTCCCGCTCGGAACAGCATCAATACTTCACCGGGGGCCTTGAGATACCTCGGAAATTCCACGAGGATCAAGAGAAGTTTGGATCCCAGAAGGCCCCAGATAACGATCCACAGGCCGAGGTC
>CBDTUG010000189.1:0-4784 GCA_965363555.1 uncultured Thermoanaerobaculia bacterium | reverse complement strand
AGGCTTCAGATTGCAAACTGCAAACCGCATCCTGAAACCTGAAACCTGAGGTCTTGCCTCAAATCTTCGCTTTGTTGGAGCGAGAGTCTCTATTTAATCTTCTCAGGCAGAACCTTGAGTATCCTGTAGGGCTGGAGACCAAAGGACTCGACGACCAGTTGGCCCTGGTCGTCAAAGTCGATCTTGGCACTGGGAATCAGACCACCTTCGCCCTTGCCGTCTTCGTCGAACAGGATCTGGATCCAGCCGAAGGTGTATTTCCGGGATCGCGTGCTTCGAGCGATTTCCCCAAACTGGATCGGCCGGTCGGTGATGCCGAAAATTGCTCGGCCTTCCGGGGTCTGCATCGTGCGAATGACCCGCAGGTTGTAGCGCAAGCCGTTGCCGACCTTGACCCAACCGGCGACCTCGGTGTCGGCCACAGCTTTGAGAAGGGCCTCCTCGCCCAGTTCGCCCAGAGTCTGGCCCAGGACCAGGACCTCGGCATCAGTGGCGAAGCGGTCGATATGAAAGACCATGTAGGCCGTTGCCCCGGCTGCCGGACCGGTAAGCGCGGCCATCCGGCCTCGGTAGCGCTGCGGGACCAGCTCGTCCGCCTGGGAATCTTCGGCGGCAAAGGCTGGCATGACGGCAGCCATCAGTGCCACGGTAACGATCAGAATCACCGTCTTTTTCATGGTTTATCTCCGTGTTCCTTGAGGTTGAAAAAACTACGATTCTGGGAGGCCAGCACGATGGGACGCAAGACAGCATTCCCTTGTCCCGGGCGTTTCCTGCGGATTATTCGCGCCTCGGTATTTCAACTGTGCGCCCGTCTTGCTTCCTGGCGTCCAGGCTTCCCAGCCTTCCAGCCTTCGTCTCTTCACAGCTGACGGTGGCCCAACCTCCTCGAATCGTCGTATTGCCACAATAGTTCTTTCCGACGGTGTTTTGGGCGTTGAGGTAGCTCAAAATGTCCGCGCAGCTTTCGTCGGCGCCCGGCCTTACTTCGCACTGCCCGGAATAACGCGGATTCGAAAAGCAACACGTGGCTTCCTCTGAGGCATGCAATGAAAGGCTTGCTCCACTGGCACATAGCAGGGCCAAGGTTATTGCTGAAATGTTTCGTCTCATGGATTCCTCCTCTGACTCTCTAGCTGATTTTTTGTTCCCCACGATGGTATCAGGGTCTTCAACGGAGAGTGTCTTCTAAAGCGCCGCCAAGGCCGCCAGGGCCATCGCCACGACGGCCAGGCAACCGCAACCTGAGCAACCGGCCCCGCCGCGATGCACGGCAGATCTGAACAGGGCGCGACCGGCGACGTCCCCGACGACCGGCAAAGCAGCAACAGCGACCTTGGCAGCGGTCTGCCTCCACCGCGCCAATTCTTCTTGTTCCAGCTGTTTCTTGAGCATCGCTTTCTGGATCGAGACCCGCTCACGACGCTTCATCTCTTCGCGCGTCCGGATGACTTCCATCTCCCGTTCGTCCGGCAGGAAGCGCAGATGGGAACCACAGTACTCACACACGGTCTCCACCTCACCCAAAGGCAGCATGGTTGGGGCCGCGCAGTTCGGGCAGTCGTAGGCTATCGCTTCCGGCATCGGGTTATCATTGTAGATGATGCGCGCAGCGCATCAACAACCTCGCGACAAAAACTGGTGAGAAGTGCGGGCTAATTCATCGCCATTCGGGAACTGATCCCGCCGGTGTCGTTTCCACCCAACATTTCCTCGATTACCATGGGATTGACCGGCCGTGCGAACCAGAATCCCTGGCCCTGGGGGCAGTCCAGGTCCCGTAGCTTGATCATCTGCTCGGCGGTCTCGATGCCTTCGGCGATGACGCCGATGCCAAGGGTGGAGGCCAGGGTCAGAATGGTCTCGACAATCGCCTGAGAGTCCGTGCCCGGCTGCATACCGCTGATGAAGGAACGGTCGATCTTGAGCGTATCGTATTGGAACCGCTGGAGGTAGCTGAGCGACGAATAGCCGGTGCCGAAATCGTCAATGCTCAGCTGTACACCCTTGGCCCTCAGTTGCTGCATCTTGGCCATCACCGACTCGCTGTGTTCGAGGATTACGTTTTCGGTCACCTCGAGGCGCAGACTCTCGGGAGGGAGACCGGTCCGACCCAGGATGTCAAGAATGCCCTCGACGACATGGTGGTCTGCAAAGATCCGGCCAGAGACGTTGACCGAAATGAACAGCGGTGGATCCATCGGAAACTCCGACTGCCACTCTCGGATCTGACGGCAGCTCTGCTCCATCACCCACCAGCCCAGAGGAACGATCAAGCCGGTCTCTTCGGCGACGGTGATAAATCCGGCCGGTGCAACCAGGCCTCGTTCGGGATGCTGCCACCGAACCAGGCCCTCGAAGCCCAAAATTTTCCGCTCTTTCAGTGCAACGATTGGTTGGTAATGCATGATAAATTCGCCGCGATTCAAGGCTCGTCTCAGCTCTGTCTCGATTTTCAAGAGGGCTACCGCGGAGGCATGCATTTCGGGGTTGAAGATTTCGTACCGGCCTTTTCCGGCGGCCTTGGCCCGGTACATGGCGATATCGGCGTCCCTCAACATGGCATCGGCCTCGGTTGTGGCGTGGTCGTGGACGGCAATGCCGATCGACGCACTGACGAAGACCTCATTGCAGTCGATGTGGAACGGATCCTTGAAGCCTTCGAGAATCCGCTCCGCCACCTGGATAGCATCGGCGACGTCATGCATGTCGTTGACCAGAATGGCAAATTCGTCGCCCCCTATCCGGGCGACGGTGTCTCCGGGCCGAATGATCGTTTCCAAGCGGCGGGCCAGCGCTACCAGCAGTTGATCGCCAACATTGTGGCCAAGGCTGTCGTTGATATTCTTGAAGCGATCAAGGTCGAAAAACAGGACCGCAAACTGGCCCGTTGGTCTCCTGCGAGCCCCCGCCATGGCCATTTCCAGACGATCTCCGAACAAGGCTCGATTGGCCAATCCAGTCAGCGTGTCATGAAAGGCGTTGTGGAGCAGCTGCTGTTCGGCACGGTTGCGTTCGATGGCATAGCGGATGGACCTGGTCAGAAGACGTTGCTCCAGGTCTTTTTTGAGCAAATAGTCCTGGGCGCCTTCCGATACCGCCTGCAACGCAAGCTGGTCGTCGTCGAGGCCGGTCAGAACGATGACTGGGATCTCGGGGTGAGCGTAGTGGAGGCGCCTGAAGGTGTCGATGCCGAAACTGTCGGGCAGCGAGAAATCGAGAAGGACAACGTCGATACCGCCTTCAGCCAGCCTGACGATCCCTTTTTCGAGCCTAACCTGATGTTCAACGGTGCTCCTGAACATCGGAGATTGCTCAAGTACGTCTCGAATCAGGGCCGCATCGTCGGGGCTGTCCTCGATCAACAGCAACGTCACTACGGGTAGATGAGTCGTCGTCATGGCTGTGCACTCTCCTCACGGGGAATAGTGATGTGGAAGGCGGATCCATTGTCTGGTCGGCTCTCGACCCAGATCCTGCCGCCGTGGCGATGAGCAATCCTGCGGCAAACCGCCAGACCGATGCCGCTACCCGGAATTTCGTCTTGTGTGTGAAGCCTCTGGAACATCTTGAAGATTCGTTCCGTCGCGGCGGGATCGATTCCGACGCCTTCGTCAGAGACCGTCAAACGCCATTCCTTCACAGCTCCGGTAGCGCCAATATGAATCCGAGGCGGTCTGTCGCCGCAGTACTTGATCGCATTGGAGACCAGATTGTGGACCAGTTGTTCCATCTGGCCCTCGTCGGCGATGATGGTCGGCAACGCATCAACAGTGATAGTCGCGGCGGAACCCTTGATCTCGGCCTCGAGGAGATCCAGAACCCGCTCTACCACGCCCTCAAGTACGACCGGCCCCAACTCGAGGTCCTGCCGTTCCAGCCGTGTCAACCGGAGGACCGAGCCCAGCATTCGCTCCAACGCAGTGGCACCCCGCCGTGCCTGCAGCATCGAACCCTGGGATGCGGCGCCGTCCTCGGCCCCGATCTGATCCAGAGCCCGGGTCAGAACACCCAGCGGCTGTTGCAGATCGTGGGAGACGACGTAGGCCAGCTCTTCGAGATCTTTGAGCGATTGATCCAAATCGTGGGACCGGTGTTCCAATTCGCCCAGTGCTCGATGGTGGTCGCTGATGTCTTCGACCAGCCCGTGGAGGCGGGGCGACGAGGCCTTGGAAGCCGGCGCCGGCCGCATACGAAGGCGGGCCCAGAACGTCGCGGCGTCCCGGCGGCACATCTCAACTTCCAGTTCAACCACGGGAGAACCGGTGGCGATGGCCGCCTCGAAACCCTGGATCGTTGCGGGGTCCCCGAGAAAGTGTTGGATTGCACGATGGGCCAGATCGGCCGGCCGTTGGTGGCCCAACATCGTAGCCAGAGTCGGATTGGCATCGAGGATGACGCCCTTTTCATCGGCCACAAAGACGCCGACCGGCAATCCGTCGACGATTCGGCGCGAGGCCGTATCTTCCTTGGTTCGCCTCCGTCTGGACCAATAAAGCGCCGTTCGAATAACCTCTTCGACGGTTGTCAATCCGGGGGCATCCTTGACAATGAACCCGTCGGCGCCGCTCCGAAGAGCCAAGGCGCCGACGCCTGGGTCTTCACCCCTGGTCACGACGACGATCGCCACCTCGGGAAGTCTCTCTCTCAACAGGTCCATCAGTTGGTCGCCTGCGATCCAGGGGAGGTTGAATTCGGTGATCACCAAGCCGAACGGCCGGTCGGCCAACGCCCGGGTCACGGAGGCCGCATCGTGTGCTGTATCGATGGAGACATCCCCAAAT
>CBDTUG010000188.1:0-4801 GCA_965363555.1 uncultured Thermoanaerobaculia bacterium | reverse complement strand
CGCCGGCAACGGGATTTATTCAATTGAGTCGGACTGACTCCGACAACGTGAAATCTATCACATGGCCAGCCCCAGGGCCATGCCAGTTTGGACAATTTCAACCTAACCTGAGCGGTTTAACGAAAATCACTCAAGGTATCCCAGGGCCTGGAGTTTCGCCTTCTCCTCTTCGCTCAGGGTCACTGTTCGTTCAGCGCCGTGCGACCTGTACTTCTCCCGAAGCGCTTCATCATGTCGCATTAACTCCCTGGCCCTTTTCAGAAGGCCTCGGAGGGCATCTTCATTATCGTCGGTGAGATCATCCTTTTCCCACATATCTTGTGCGGTATTCGACAGGAACCAAACGTCCTCGCTATTGCCACCCGTCAACACCTTCCAGTCCCCTTCGGCGAGCATTCGAACGGGACCACCGATGGAGATTGGCCGTTTGCTGTCGAGCCGTTGCAGTGGGTCCCCCGGCAGGTCATCCAGATCCAAACCCGCAAATTCAAGCAGGGTCGGTCCGATGTCGATTGAACTGCTCGCGAAGGTCCCGACTCGTCCCGAATTCCGATTCTTCGGCCACTTGATGAGGAGGGGAACCCGAACAATTTCATTCCAAAGCGAACCGTGAAGGTATTTCTGGTGTTCGTAAAACGCCTCGCCGTGATCCGAGGTGACAATGATCAGAAGATTGTCCCACAGGCCTTTGCGCTGCAAATCGGTAAAGAGTTCTCCAAAGGCACGATCGGTTTCCTCGACACCACGACCGTACAGGAATCGAAGAATCGCCGTTTCATTCGGCCGGGGCAACGTCACCCCACTGTTGATATCCAACAGCCGTCGGGAGGCACACCGCTCATCACGACATCCGTAGTCCGGAACACCGAACCGGTCGGCCACATCGGCAACCGTGGTTCCGGGAGATTCATAAGGGAGGCGACGCCAATCTGAGTGGGGTTCGAAGGTGTGAAAAAAGAGAAAAAAGGGATCGTCCCGATGCGCATCGACCCAATTTGAAATCTGATAGACCGCACGTCCGATCCGCCAATTCGAGACCCGGTATTCGTCGAAACCTCGACCGAACCCCCATTTTGGATCGAGCCACTTGCAGTCATAGACGAATCCCGCTGTCTTGAATCCCGCTAATTTGAGACGCCTCGCCAGAGTCGGAAGTCCGGGATCCATCGCACTCTCCTCCGAACCCATCTGGTGTGTGTCCCCCCTGTATCCGGTCAACAGAACCGCGTGCGACGGTTTGGTCCACCCGGCCCCCGAATAATGGGGGGACCACCTTTCGCCCTCGCGGGCAAAGCGGTCAAGATTCGGAGTCTGCCACGGCCCCCCGTAAATACCTAGGGCGTCCTCCCGCAGCGTGTCCACGGAGATCAGAAGAACCTGAGGTCGATCAGCATCAGCCGCTCTCCGGTGACTCTGCTGTTCGATACATGCTTCCCGAACCAGAACCGCATGGTTGTAGCGGACCTCCACCTCGATCGAAACCTGGACGGTCCCGACAAAAGCAGACGGGAGTTGGACAACCTCGCGCCACCACAACGACCCCTCTTCGAGGCCAATTACTCCCCGCGCCAATTCGCTTTCTTCGTCTTCGATCCGATACCGAACCACGCCTTTCCTGGTCGAAAGGTTGCCGTCTCTTGAATAGGCTCCACTCAATACCATTCGGACTGGGTTGTGTAAATCCGCGGTGAAACTGATCGCAGGATTGTTCTTGTTCAACTTGACACCAACGAATGTCTGATCGTCGTGAAACAGGACCTTCGTCAACGTCTGATCAGCTGCGGCCACCAAATCAACCCAACCCGGGCCATGCCTCTCGGTCTCTCGCGAGCCTCTGTGACACCCAAGTCCCATCACCAGGAACAGGCCCAAGACGCAGGCGCCAAAATCCTTCGAACCCATTGTCACCAGAAAACTCCCAACACCTCGGTCACCGAACCGTCTCACCGACTGAAGGCCAAACTGACCTCACTCGAGATAGCCCAGGGCCTTGAGTTTCGCGGTTTCCTCTTCGGTCATGACCGCCGTTTGCCCTGCATCAGCTGACCGATACTTCTCCCGGAGGGCGATATCGTGCTGCCTGATGCCCCGGGCGATATTCACAAGTTCCCGGGCCGCATCTTCATGACCCTCGGCTAAATCGCTGGTCTCCGCACGATCTTCTCGAACATTCGACAGAAACAGGATTTCTTTCAGGTTGCCGCTCAGAATGACCTTCCAATCTCCTTGAATCACCATTCGGTTGGGACCGCTGATCGTAACCGCACGCTCGACATCCAGTCGTTGCAGCGGCCGGCCCGGCAGATCACTGAAATCCAGACCCGCGTGGTCGAGCAGTGTCGGACCGATGTCGATCGAACTGGTCACATAAGGTCCGACACGGCCCGAATTTCGATCCTTTGGCCACTTGACCAGGAACGGCACCCGAATGATCTCATTCCACATCAGGCCATGGAGGTATCGACCATGTTCGTAAAACGCCTCGCCGTGATCGGAAGTAATGACAACAAGCAGATTGTCCCAAAGTCCTCTGCTCTTCAAATCGTTGAACAGGATGCCAAGAGCACGGTCGGTCTCCTCAACCCCTCGACCGTAGAGAAACCGAAGGACCTCTGTCTCATTCGGCAACGGCTGCGTCAGGCCATTGTTGATATCGACCAACCTTTGCGAGGCACACCGTTGGTCTTTGCACCCGTACTCCGGCATCCCAAAAACCTCTGCCACTCCAACCATGGTTGTTTCCGGCGATTCGTACGGAAGGCGATGAAAATCCGAATGAGGTTCAAAGGTATGGAAAAAAAGAAAATATGGTTGGCCGGCGTGGGCCTGAGCCCAATTAGAAATCTGGTAGATGCTCCTCCCGATCCGCCCATTTTGAACGTGATATTCGTCGAAACCTCGATCGAATCCCCATTTGGGGTCCAGCCACTTGCAGTCGTAGACAAAACCACCGGTCGAAAGCCCCTGTGCCTGCATTCTCTGGGCAAGTGTCTCGATGCCCGAATCCAACACTCGGTCCTTTTGGCTCATCTGGTGGGTATCGACTCGAAAACCCGTCAACATCACCGCGTGGGACGGTTTGGTCCAGCCGCCTCCGGAATAGTGGGGTGACCACCGTTCGCCCTCGCGGGCAAAGCTGTCGAGGTTCGGGGTCTTCCACGGTCCACCGAACACACCGAGCGCATCTTCCCGTAAGGTATCCAGCGAGATCAACAGTATCTGGGGCACAGGTTCACGCAGCGTGACCCGCGCCGTTTCCTGCTCAACCAGGGCATCCCGAATCAACACGGAATGCCCCTTGCTAATATCCGCCTCAATGGTGACCTCAGCAGGCCCGACCATCGAAAACGGCAACTCGACGATTTTTTGCCACCACACGGACTTCCCCGGCAACTCGATCTCACCCTCGACCAGCGTCTGGTCAAGGGTGACCACCTGGTAGTGAATCCACCCCTCACGGGTCGTTTGTTCCCCCTGCCGGAGATAGCCCCCGCCCAGAACCAACGAGCGTGGGTGATCGAGATCCATAGCCAGGGAAACCGTCGAATCGGCCTCCGTTAACGTCAGGCCCAGAAAAGTCTGATCCTCATGATGAAGGGTCTGGGCGACACCTCCCCCTGCCCTGGAAATTAGATCGATCCATCCAGGGCCTTGAGGCTCGGGGCCCGAAACCAAGGGCCGGCACCCGAAGACGCCCAGTGCACCGATGAACAGCACGGCAAAATAAAGGACAATCGACGAGATCTTCACCGCGGTTCTACTCGACATATCCCAGCGCCCGCAGTTGTTCCAGAACCTGTGCACTTTCCTGAGAGCGAACCTGATCTTCCCCAGGGCCACTATTTCTCCAGGCCACACGTATCCATGTTTCCGCGGCCCCAGGCAACTCCGATTGCACCGTCCACGAACCACCGCTATACACGACGAATCCTTGAGATTCCGAAGAGGAAAGATCTATATCGGCATCCAGTGAAGCGGTTACCGGATTCTCCGGTCTACCCTGCAAATGAAGGTTTGTGGTCGAGAGGTCCTCCGCTATGACCGTATATTTCGAACCGGGAGGCGCCTTGAAAATAATCGTCTCCCCGTCCGCGACGTGAACCACATTATCGGGGATATCGACACCCTTGATCCTGGTGACGATCAGATCCTGCCTATCACTGGTTGAAAACGAGCCGGCCAATGCAGTAGTTTCTCCGTTGACGATTTCGACCTCAATGCCTCGCTCCCAATCCTCGAGATGTTCGAACACCTTGGCCCGCATTCTATCGATCCCGGGATCATCAACGATGGCGTTTTCCTCCGAAGGATCAGCGTCGAGATCAAATAACTCCTGTCGCCCCTGCGCTGGAGACCAGGCGGTATTATTGAAGATCAATTTTCGGCCGTCATTGGTGCGGAGTGCCAAGCCGTGATTTGTCTTTGGTGCGTACGACCACGCCTCTTCAGGGACCAGAGCTTCATTCCCGGAAAGCACAGGCAAGAGCGACACCCCGTCAAGGTCGTCCGGAACATCCCCCAAGGCCAGGTCGAGGATCGTGGGCGCCAGATCAACCAACCTGACCTGCTGAGCAATCCGGCCACCGTTTCCGCTTCGCCCAGGCGCTGCAATGATCAGCGGTACGAGGATTTCAGGATCGTAGAGGCGGCCATGATCAAAGAACCCCTGCTCCCCCAGGGCCTCACCGTGATCAGAAGTCACGATGATGACCGTATTCTCCATCAACTGAGAGGCCTCGAGGTAGCCAAAAAGTCGACCCAACTGCGAATCGGTGAAAGCGATCCCAGCGTCGTAACAGTC